>CBDVBS010000109.1:0-9697 GCA_965372275.1 uncultured bacterium
TTCCCGGAGAAAGGCAGAAGATGGTGAGCAGCAAGATTGCAGCTATTGATTTGCAGAATACCTTCATGATGTTCCCTCGCAATTTTCCTCTACTTCATCATCTTGTAAAGCCGCTTCGATCAATGCTATCGCTTCAAGCGCCCGGTCGCCGATGGTCGGTTGTTCCGGATTCAATCCAATACGTTCGTCATCATCCGCAATTCCCCTGAGTATTGGAAGCGCATCGGCGGCATATTCCCCCATTCTGCCGAGTGCGATTATGCAATACCCGCGCGGCGCATCTGGGTCGTATGTAAGTTCTTCTATCAACGCGGGAACAGCATCCTTTGCATCCATACCCATCTCGGCGATTACATTGGCGGCGTACATGTTGGTGAAATAGTCGTCGTTCTTGAGGGCGTCGATGCATGCCTGCAGCCCGTCGGTGGAACCTTTGTCGAGAATATATACCCCGTACGCGGCGGCAACTTTCACCCAGCAGGATTCCTCATCCATGGCGGAATACATTTCCGGGATAAGCTCAGCCCTGTCGGGAGCAATTTCCACCAGTGAATATGCCGCGTATCCACGGACACGTTCATTACCACCTCTTAGTGTTTCGATGAGTGCCGGTACCGCCTTGACAGCGTCAGCGCCGAAATCACCGAGGGTACCCGCTGCCGGGCAGCTCACGCACGGGTCATCGTCGTCGAGCGCGGTAATGAGAGCGTCAACAACTCCCGGTTCGGGGCCGATATCAGCCAATGTCCAAATAACCGATCTCCTGTTACGGTATTCAACTTCCTGCAGAATACTGATGAGCGTCGGCACGGTGTCCTTCGCGGCGGGGCCGATCTTGCCGGCCGTACGGATCGCGGATTGCCTGACTACCGAATCGTCGGAATTCAGTAACTCGATTATATATGGGATGAGCAAAGCCCGATAATCTTCAAGTTCGCTTAGAATATCGACCGCCAGTGATTTGAAATGTTCGTCCCCGGCATCAAGAGCATTCATGAGAAACGGCGCCGCGGAAGGCATCGATTTCAGAATATCCACCGTCTTCCTTCTGACTTCGAGGTCATCGCTATCCAATGCTTCACTCAACAACGATATGCCTATTTCGATTTCAGCGGTCGGTCGATCGATTCCAGCGGCAATGGCGGCAAATGCGTCGGCAGCGAATTCATCCAGTTCCGGGTTATTCTCTTTTATCACTTCAACAATTACGGGAATAGCGTCAGCGGCTTCCGGCCCGAAGCCTTTGAGGGCATATATAATCGCGGAGCGCACCGAATCATCACCGTCACTGCCGAGTGTCCGGGCCAATGCATTCACGATATCCGGCGTCGGATCAATACGTCCAAGCGCGTATGCCGCTGATTGCCTCGCCGAAACAACAGGATGTGAGAGCAGACCGATAAGCGCCGCTACCGCTTCATCCGAACCGATGGCAATCTTTTCCAGTGCAGTTGTAACACCATATTGGGGAGATTTTGGTTTAACTGTAGCGATGATCGCAGGGATAGCTTCCACGGCGTCCGGACCGATTTCCCCAAGGGTGATTATCGCATATGTACTCCCGCTCTCTACCGCGCGTATCAATGCCGGTACGGCGTCCTTCGCTTCCGGGCCGAATTTTTCGAGGGATTTGATGGCGGCATCGCGCACATTCGAGTCTTCATCATCAACCGCCTTAATTAATGCATCAAGAATCCCCGGCCCGGATCCGATATCGCCCAATGCTTCCGCCGCTGCTTTGCGAAGCTTTGAGTCCTCGTATAGAAGCGTGTCGATGAGCAGATCAATCACATCGGGAGTGGTGCTGATCTTACCGGCGGCGTAAGTTGCTTCGATAGCCACATTTATTTCGTCCTGCCGAATCGCTTCGATCAGCAGCGGCAGGGCTTCGATTGAATCAGGGCCGAGTTCACCGAGGCAGTATGCCGCGCCCTCCCGCGTTTCCCTGTCTCCGATTTGAAATGCCTCTATGAGATATGGTATAGCTGCCGGGCCGATTTTGATTAAGGCAGTGGCGGTGGTTTCATCGTACCCGACATATCCGCCTAAGTGTTTCATGACAATGGGTATCGCATCTTCCGCCGCCGGGCCGATGTTTCCCAATGCTTCTATGAAATGGGATTCATAAATGGATATATCACTTGCGAGGATTTCCATGAGTTTGGGAACCGCATCGACTGCGTCGGGTCCGATATCGCTCAGAGCATCCGCCGCCGCACCCATCAGATAATCATTGCCACCATCAAGCAATTCAATAAGGGCATCAACGACTCCGGGCTCGGGGCCTAACTCACCCAAGGTATGCGCCGCTGCTTTAACAACACCGGAATATTCGTCATGAAGCGCCTCTATCAGCGCGGGAATCGCGACCATGGCATAGCGTCCCCTGTTACCAAGGTCGCTTGCCGCCTGCGCGCGCACATCCTGGTCAGCGTCGGTGAGGAGCTCGATCAGCTCATCGACACTTTTGTCCTGCAGATCGACCCACGCGGATACCGAAGGCATAGATAATGCGATCAGAAATATGATTGCCGCAACGAGTAGATATCTCATCATGCTCCCCTTAACCTATGCTGCCTTAAATACGGTAAATCACTTACATATATATTGACGCGTTATTGAGTGGTAAGGTTTGGTTTTGATGCATGGTTTCAACCAAGCTCCTCACTCAAACGGAGTGCCGTAGTGCTCAAGGAAGGCAATCTCGGCGAGTGGTTTGCGTGGACGCGGGCCGGGGGATTCGTTTGGATATCCGATGCAGAGTATCGCCATGAGCATGCATGTATCGGGCAGGTTCAATGCTTTCTTGATTTCGTTGCAGTCGTCTATTTTTTCGCCGGTAAGTTCGTTGCCGAACGCCCCGACGATGCACGTGCCCAATCCCTGGTTGGTCGCTTCCATCAGCATGAATGAAATTGCGTATGTGACCTGTTCGAGAGTACGCGCGAGGGTGATCGCGTCGCCGCGTAGTCCCGGGGCGAACGCCGGGTTGGATAGGAATACCTTCTCGATGATCTCATCGGTTGCCTGCATTGCGCCCGCGTCGCGCAATTCGATGATTGCTTCGCGCTGCTTGTCGCGATCCCATACCGAGATGTCACCCGCGACGATGATAAGCACCGGCGCTTTAAGAAGCGTTTTCTGTCCGAAGGAGAGGTCTTTGAGTTTTTCCTTTATTGCATCATCGGTGACGACGATAAACCGCCACGGCTGGGCGTTTTCCCACGACGGAGCGCGCCGTCCCGCTTCGAGGAGTTTTTTTATGACATCGTTCGGGATGGCATCGGTTTTCCATTTGCGTATGCTCTTCCAAGCGTGAATGGCGTCGGATGTTTGCATGTCGAAGCTCCTTTGAATTGAACCGGATGGTAACCCACGATTCGTGGGTTACGTTTATCTAAATAATTGGGTGCCGCACACTTTAGTGTGCGTTACCCTATCAGACGGGTAACGCAGGTCTTCGACCTACCGTGCTGGCTCTTTCCTGTAGGGGTTACCCAACGGGTAACCCGGGCGAACCGCTGGTTCGCCCCTACGGTGAAAACATATTGGTATTTCAAGGTTGTCTGTCGGAATCAAATTACGCCCCCCTACATATTCCTTCGATACATCCCGCCGACTTCGTAGAGGGCCGTGGTTATCTGACCCATGCTGCAATAACGCACGGTATCCAGCATCTCATCGAAAATATTACCGCCCTTCCGGATTGCCTTCTTCAACCTGTCGATGGCATCGGCGGACTTGTCCTTGTTACGCTCATGGAACACGATCAGGCTATCGTACTGCGCCTGCTTCTCTTCATCGGTCGCGCGCGCAAGTTCCTTGTCGGCGGAGACGAATTCGTTCGGGTCGAGGTTGGGGTTGACATAGGTATTCACGCCGATGATCGGAAGCTCACCCGTATGCTTCCTCATCTCGTAGAGCATCGACTCTTCCTGGATCTTCCCCCGCTGGTAACCGGTCTCCATCGCGCCAAGCACGCCGCCCCGTTCGCTTATCCGCTCAAATTCGGTAATAACCGCTTCCTCCACAAGGTCGGTGAGTTCTTCCATTATGTATGAACCCTGTGCATTGTTTTCATTTCTCGCCATGCCGAATTCCTTGGCGATGATCATCTGGATCGCCATCGCGCGCCGCACCGATTCCTCGGTTGGTGTAGTGACCGCTTCATCGTAGGAGTTGGTATGCAGCGAATTGCAGTTATCGTAGTATGCAATCAGCGCCTGGAGGGTCGTGCGTATGTCGTTGAAATCCATCTCCTGCGCGTGGAGTGAACGCCCCGATGTCTGTATGTGATATTTCAGTTTCTGGCTGCGCTCGTTGCCGCCGTACTTCTCCTTCATCACGACCGACCAGATGCGCCGGGCAACGCGCCCGATGACCGAATACTCGGCATCAAGGCCGTTGGAAAAGAAGAATGACAGGTTGGGTACGAACGAATCGATCGGCATCCCTCGGCTGAGGTAATATTCGACATAGTTCAGGCCGTTGGACATGGTAAATGCAAGTTGCGAGATGGGATTGGCCCCGGCTTCGGCGATATGGTAGCCGCTTATGCTGACTGAATAGTAATTGCGGACTTTGTTGTCGATGAAATACTGCTGGATGTCACCCATCATTCTCAGTGCGAAGTCGATGGAGAATATGCAGGTGTTCTGTCCCTGGTCTTCCTTGAGGATATCGGCCTGCACGGTGCCGCGTACATTTTGAACGGTTCGATCCCAGATTCCCTTAGCTTCATCCTCATTGGGTTCGCGGCTATTTTCATCTTTGAATTTTTCAACTTGCTGCTCGTACGCCGTGTTGAAGAACATCGCCAGGATTATCGGCGCCGGGCCATTGATGGTCATCGATACGCTCGTTAACGGATCGCACAGGTCGAATCCGGCGAAGAGTTTCCTCATATCGTCGATGGTGCATATACTGACCCCGCTTTCACCGATCTTCCCGAAGATATCCGGGCGTTGATCGGGGTCCTGGCCATAGAGGGTCGGGCTGTCGAACGCGGTGCTCAACCGCTTCGCGGAGCTGTCACGGCTCAGGTAGTGGAAACGGTTGTTCGTGCGGTCAGGCCCGCCTTCACCGGCGAACTGGCGCTTGGGATCTTCATCGGTACGTTTGAATGGAAACACCCCGGCGGTGAACGGGAACTCACCGGGCACATTTTCGAGCATCAAATATTTCAACCGTTCGCCGTAGTCTTTATAGTCAGGCACGGCAACTTTCTTCAGCTTCGTCCCGGCCAATGTCTCGAAATTCAGGTCAACCTTGATTTCCCTGTCACGTACTTTGAAGGTTATCTCGTCGCCGGAATATGCATCTATAAAGCAATCCCACCCGTCGAGCAATTTCTTCGATTCGGGATGGAGTTTGTCTTCCCAGTTTTTCCTGAGGACTTCAAGCGCCTCGATGGATCCGTCGCCGCCGGCCTCATTCGCCGCTTCGATAGCGCCTTCTATCTGGAATATCCTGCGCGCAATTTCGGCCTGGTCGAAAGTTCTCTTACGGTAATCGCGTACCGCCTGGGCGATCTCGCCCAAATATTTCTCCCGGTCTCTCGGTATGATGGTGTAGTCCTCGCGGTTAACCCACGACGGGTCGTACTTCGCATCCGGGTCGATATCATAACCAGTTTTATCGCGAAGCTTTTCGACCATCAGGCCGTACAGTGCATTAATGCCGACATCATGGAAGCGGCTGGCGATGGTTCCGATGACCGGCAGGTTTTCATCAAGTACATCGAAACTGATATTGTGATTGCGCCTGTACTGTTTGCGTACATCCCTGAGTGCGTCCTCGGAGCCTTTGCGCTCGTATTTATTGATGGCGACGATTTCCGCGAAGTCGAGCATGTCGATCTTTTCGAGCTGCATCGACGCGCCGAACTCGCTGGTCATCACGTAGATAGGGAGATCAGAGATCTCGGTTATCTCGACATCACCCTGCCCGATACCGCTTGTCTCGACGAAGATCACATCGAATCCGGCGGCCCGGCAAATCTCGACGGCGTCCTGTGTGGCATTCGAAAGTTCCGACTTCGCGCCGCGCGTCGCTAAGGAACGCATAAATACTCTTGGTGAATTGATGCTGTTCATGCGTATGCGGTCGCCAAGCAGCGCGCCGCCCGTTTTTCGTCGGGACGGGTCAACCGAGATGATTGCGATGGTCTTGCCGGGACAATGTTCGAGGATGCGCACGACCAGTTCATCGGTCAGCGATGATTTCCCCGCGCCGCCGGTGCCGGTGATTCCGATGATGGGCACGCGGGTGCCGGATTGCATCCCCTTGATACGTTCGCGGAATTTATTCTTCTCGTCCCCGTCCGGGAGGGCTTCGGCGTGGGTGATAAGACGCGCGAGGGAACCGGAATCACGTTCGGGAAGTTTGTCGAAACAACCGTCGGTGAAAAATTGCTGGGTGGAGAAGTCGGCATGTTCGACCATATGCCCGATGATCCCATCGAGACCCATGAGGCGTCCGTCCTCGGGGGAATATATTTTCTCTACACCATAATCTTCGAGTTCTCGTATCTCGCTCGGGACGATTACTCCTCCGCCCCCCCCGAAAACTTTTATGTGAGCCGCGCCTTTCTCATGGAGCATATCGATCATATATTTGAAGTAGAGGATATGCCCGCCCTGGTAGCTTGATACGGCAATGCCCTGGGCGTCCTCCTGTATGGCGGCATCGACGATCTCGCCGACGGCGCGGTTGTGGCCGAGATGCACGACTTCCACTCCGTAATCAACGAGCAGTCGACGCATGATGTTTATGGATACGTCATGGCCGTCGAATAAGGACGTGGCGGTCACGAATCGAATTTTATTCACTGGTTTGTATCGTTCTCTGGTTTCCATTTAGTAAGTCACCTGTGGAATATATTCTGGATGGTTTACGAATCAATTAACCGCTTAAGAAAGGCGGGGTACTCGTCTTTGTTTTTCTCAACCCAATCTTTGAATTCAGCTAAGAACTCATCGGTGGTATTCGCTGACAAAATAATCTCTGAATTATTTAAATTGACAAGCTGGACACGCCCATTCGAATCTGAATTCGCTATGTATGGGCTCCCTTGGCACACATGCCTAACTAAATTGATCACATTTAAGTCGTCCATCTATACCTCCGAGAGTATCAAGTATCTCGCTTCCCGCACAAAGCTTAAAACTTTCCTGAGTCATCTTCAATAGTCTTCCCGCGGCTTTCCAAGGTGTCTTCCAAAATTACAGAAGTCATGTACGTAACCGAGAGATCATACGCATCCCAATTAAATATAATTACATCTCCTTCTTCATCTGTGAATTTAATTTTAAAACTCCAGTCATCTGGAAACTCAAGAAGCTCGCGCTCAACTGAATACGGATCATATTTCTGCAGAATTGTGTCGCCGATTTCATAAGCAAATTCCTTCACATCATCAAGATCACCAAAATCAGCAAGCAGACTCGGGAAATTTAGCATAATGACACTTAAATCCCCATCGTTAAAGGAGAGCATCAAAGACGCATTTGCAGTGCCTTCAGATAGAGTAACCTCAAGTTCTCGTCCATATAAGGTATATTCAATGCCTTCATACATTGTGACATCTTCTGGCCCCTCAAAATCTGATAAATCCAAATCCTCGAGCGTTTGACCAAAGATGTAATCACCGTAACCTGTGATATCAGTTACCATCTCCTTGTCTTCGTGGATATATTCTTCACTGCAGGATTGAAACGCCGAGATATCGTGCTCACCAGGCAATTTGATTATCTGGTTGACGACGAGGTACTCCGCGTTGGTAATGTTGCTTGCCTCACAGATTTCATCTACAGTTAGATTGAAGAAGTCTGCGATAACGGGGAGCGAGTCTCCAACTTGGATGCGGTAATAGGTGTAATTACCATCGAAGTACCCGCTGATGGAAAAATCGTTCTGCCCAGAGGTGAAGTCGAATACCGACGCTGATTCATCGGGTTCGCTGTCGGCTTCAAGAATTACAGAAGTCATATACGTAACCGAAAGATCATACCCGTCCCAGATGAAACAAACTGTATCTCCTTCTTCATCTCTGAATCTCATATTTAAGTTCCGGCCACCTGGAATAGCAAGTAGCTCGCGTTTAACTGAATTCGAATCGTATTTCTGCATAAATGTGTCGACAATTACAGTCGCAACTTCCTTTACATCAGGGAGGTCACTAAAATCAGTAAACAGATTCGGGAAATATAGCCTGATGACACTTAAATCCCCTTCATAAAAGTAAAGCATCAAGGATGCATTAGCTGTGCCTTCACATAAGATAACCTCAATTTCCCGAGTGTAGAGGATAAATTCAATACCTTCATACATTTCATCTTCTATTGGCCCATCGAATTCCGACAAGTCCAAATTATCAATCGTCTGACCAAAGCTGTATTCACCGTAATCTATGATATCAGTAACCAACTCCTTATCTTCCGGTGCTTCGGAGGATGGGGGAATTTTCAGGCGCTGACCGACTGTGATTATGCTCTCCTCGGTCAGGTTATTGTATGCAAGCAGCGTTCTTACGTGTATGCCATGCTGTCTTGCGATCAGCCATGTCGAATCACCCGGTTTCACGACGTAATATTCCGTCCCGGACTCGTCCGCGAAGGGGCATCCGCCCTGGGGCGGAATCGTGAGCACCTGGCCGATGTATATGGTGTTGTCGGCGTCGAGGCCGTTGAATCGTGCGATGTCCGCGGCACTGACGCCGTACTGATCGGCGATTACGCTCAGGCATTCACCGGCCTTAATCCTGTGTTCGACAACCTGCGTATAGTCGAAATCGTATTCGCTCGGTATGGTCAGTTCCTGCCCGATGGACAGGACGTCATTCTCTGTCAATCTGTTTTTTTTAAGTAATTCGGTGAGGGAGATATTGAATTTGATGGCGATATCCCAGTAAGAATCATCAGAAATCATATACGTAACCGAGAGATCAAATCCATCCCACGTAAAACTGATTGTGTCGCCTTCTTCATCTGTGTATTTAATTTTAAAGCTCCGGTCATCTGGAATGGCAAGTAGCTCGCGTTTAACTAAATCCGAATCGCATTTCTGCATAATTGTGTCGGCAATTTCATTCGCAACTTCCTTTGCATCAGCGAGGTCACCAAAATTAAGAAGCAGATTCGGGAAATGCAGCATGATGACACTTAAATCCCCTTCGCAAAAGGATAGCATCAAGGATGCATTAGCTGTGCCTTCAGATAAGACAACCTCAATTTCCCGAGCGTAGAGGATATATTCAATACCTTCATACGTTATGACTTCTTCTGGTCCCTCGAATTCTGACAAGTCCAAATCATCAATCGTCTGGCTAAAGCTGTACTCTCCGTAACCCCTGATATCAGTAACTATCTCATCCTCATACGCTGCAGTAAGTGGTAGCGTCAAAAAGAAAAGGAACATCAAGATAGTAGCCAATCTCACAATTACACCTCCCAGAAATCGTTCGAGTTCCCGGGGCTTGTTCGCCCTTGAAACGATTCGTTAGAGCGTTACATCTGCCGGGTGCCACCGCTACTGACGTTCTTACGGCATAGCGGTGTCTTGCATCACTTCACATCCGGGTGGCACTGACAAGCGAGTCTTCGAGTTTGTCAGTGTCCCTGATGTTTCAACACTGACAAGCAATTCACATTCTTTGAAAGATTCAGCCTCATCGTCCAGCTTGTCAGTGGCACCCGAT
>CBDVBS010000110.1:0-9653 GCA_965372275.1 uncultured bacterium
CGAAGATCAACGAGTAGTCAGATCCGCATCCCGCGGGATGCGTTGGTTTTATTAAATTTGAAGGTGGTGGAAGAATATGAGAGAGATCGTACATTTAGCATGCAAAGAGTGCAAAAGACGTAATTACACCACCATGAAGAACAAGCGCAATACTACGAAGAAGCTTGAATTGAAAAAGTATTGCAGGTGGGATAAGAAGCATACCGTGCATAAGGAAACGAAGTGATTTCCAGGAGGTTTTAGCGTGCCCAAGGGAAAATACAGAATACGGATTCGGCTTAAAGCCTACGACCCAAGCTTGATAGACGTCTCAGCGGCGAAGATCGTCGAGACGGCAAGGCGGAGCAAGGCCGAGGTGGTTGGCCCGATACCGTTGCCTGTTAAGATTCACAGGACCTGCGTCCTCAGGAGTCCTCATGTGGACAAGAAATCACGGGAACATTTCGAGATGCGCGTTCACAAAAGGTTGATAGATATTTTAAAGCCGACGCAGGAGACTGTTGACGCGCTCACGCAACTGGAATTGCCCAGCGGGGTGGATGCGGAGATAAAAATTTAGCAGGCGTTGCACGCGAGGATAAGAAATGTCTCTTCAGTTGATTGGAAAAAAGATAAAAATGACGAGCCTGCCCAACGATGACGGTTCGAGTACCCCTGTCACGTTGATCGAGCTCTACCCGCTTGTCGTCACCCAGGTCAAGACGCCTGAGACGGACGGTTACTGGGCTCTCCAGGTCGGGTGGGGCCGCACCAAGGGTCATAGGATCAACAAGCCGGAACTCGGCCACCAGAAAGGTATCGAGGGACTCCCGTGTAAATCCCTCTGCGAGTTCAAGCTTAACGGTCCGGCGGAACACCAGGTAGGCGACGTGCTTCCCTGGGATATAGTAGCTAAGGGTAATAAGGTCAAGGTCGTGGGCATCACCAAGGGCAGGGGTTTCACCGGTGTCATGAAGAGATACGGGTTCCATGGCGCCTGTGCGAGTCACGGAGTCTCGAAGGTGCATCGTAAACCGATGTCGAGCGGCGGAACTGATGCCGCGAGGGTTTTCAAGGGGATGAAGAAACCCGGTCGTTACGGCAATACGCGGTCCTCGGTGTTGAACGTGACGGTTTTTGAGTTGGATAACGAGAGCGGGTTGCTTGTGCTGAGAGGGTCCGTACCCGGTGCCAACGGCGGAGAAATATTCGTCGTTCCGTCAGGCAGATAAGGTGTTAATAAATGGCAAGTCTAAAAGTATATAACGAAGCAGGCGAAGTGGTCGAGGAGATCGAGGTTGATCTCGACGAGTCATTAGCTAAGAAAGGCAAAGACATCCTTGCCCAGTCGCTGCTGAGGCAGGCCGCCAATGCCCGTAAGCCATACGCGCACACCAAGACACGTTCCGAGGTGCGCGGCGGTGGCGCGAAGCCGTGGCGGCAGAAGGGTACCGGTCGAGCGCGGCACGGTTCACGTCGATCACCCATCTGGGTTGGCGGCGGCAGGACCTTCGGGCCGGATGCCGAGCGGAATTATTCAAAGGGCATGAATAAGAAGGAAAGGCGCTTAGCGATGCGCAAGGCCCTTTACCACGCGATAATAGATGGAAAAGTCGCCCTGTTAACGGAGCTTGATTTCGATGAGCCTTCCACCAAGCGCGGCGTAACACTACTGAAGAATATCGGACTCGATGGAAAGACCCTCATCATTCATGATTCCGATGAGAAGGCAGTGAGGAAATCGTTCACCAACCTAAGGAAAATTACCCAGTACGACTCATCGCGGCTCAATGTATTTGACCTGATGATGTTCGACCACGTGCTCTGCATCAAGGCGGAGTTCGATAAGATTCGCGAGAGGTGGATCGACTAATGGAACTCAGTGATGTAATCATTGCCCCGATCCTCAGCGAGAAGAGTCATATTGGCTCATCTGACGGGGTTTACGTTTTCAAGATCGCCCCGCGGGCGACAAAAACGCAAATAAAACAGGCGGTGGAGAAGTTCTTCAAGGTCAACGTTATAAAGGTCAACACCGCCAATATTAAAGGTAAACTCAAGGGCCGCTACCATTTCCGCAAGGGACATCGCGCGAATTGGAAGAAGGCTTATGTGACCCTGAAGGAAGGGCAGAATATACCCGACCTGTTCACGGATATGGGTACCTAATATATGAGTGATTCAGCATCCGTCGGTAAGCCGGTTGCGGGAATTCGGAAGTAATTATGCCGATAAAAAGACAAAAACCATATACGCCGTCGCGAAGGTTCATGACCTTCCTCGATAACCCGGTTATCGAGAAGGGCTCCAAGCCTCACAAGAAACTGACCTCCTCCAATCCATCGAAGGGTGGACGCAATAACATGGGCAGGACAACCGTGCGTTTCCGCGGCGGCGGCGTGAAACGTAAGCTCAGGACCATCGACTTCAAACGGGATAAGTTTGGAATCGAGGGGAAGGTTGAAACGATCCAGTATGATCCCAACCGCTCGGCCAATATCGCGCTGATATGTTACCTCGACGGTGAGAGGCGCTATATCCTGTCTCCCTTGGGACTGAAGGTCGGCGATAAGATAATGTCAGGTGATGAAGCTTCGGTTCGCGTGGGTAATTTCATCCAGATCAAGAGCATCCCGCTTGGCGCTGATGTGCATAACATCGAGCTTAAACCCGGCCGCGGCGGACAGATGGCACGCTCAGCAGGAACTTTTGCCCAGGTACTGGCCAAGGAAGGCCGATATGCACAGCTTCGCCTTCCGTCCGGTGAAATTCGCCTGGTTCTGATGGAATGCGCCGCGACAATCGGCAAGGTCGGAAATAATGAACACGAGAACATTACAATCGGTAAGGCGGGGCGAAACCGCTGGTTGGGACGCAGGTCGCATTCACGCGGTACAGTCATGAACCCGTGCGACCATCCGCACGGCGGCGGCGAGGGCAAATCGAATTCCGGGCGCCCGCCATGTTCACCGTGGGGCGTACAGGCAAAAGGCTTCCGTACGCGGAAGAAAAATAACCAGAGCAGCAAGTATATATTGAAGAGGCGCAAGCAGAAGTAGAGCGATCCCCCGTATGCGCCCCTTTTTATACGGGAGTTCTTAGGAGAGTTATGTCACGTTCAACGAAAAAAGGACCCTATGTGGATAAGAAGCTTCTCAAGAAGGTCCTGAAGATGAATGAGACCGGTGAGAAGAATGTCCTCAAGGTCTGGTGCAGGGCTTGTACTATCGTCGAAGAGATGGTCGGGCACACGATCGCGGTGCATGATGGACGAAAACACCTGCCGGTCTATATAACCGAAACGATGGTTGGACATAAACTCGGTGAATTCGCTCCTACAAGAACCTACCGCGGCCACAGGCTGGGCGACAGGAAGGGGGCGAAGACCTCTTCGGTCACATAAACAATGGATGAAGTAAAAGCAAAAGCACGTTTTATAAGGGGTTCGCAGTGGAAGCTGAGGCGCTACGTGAATGCAATCCGCGGCAAGAACGCTCTCGAAGCCGTGGATATACTTACCGTAATGCATGGAACGAACTGCCGGCGCGTCCTGAAGGTTGTCAAATCGGCCATCGCAAACGCCGAGAACAACCACGATCTTGACGGGTCGGAGATGTACGTGAAGGAAGCATATGTAGATGAAGGTCCGGTAATGCGCCGATGGCGCCCGAGGGCACGCGGCCGCGCAACGCCGATACATAAGAAAATGTCGCATATCACCATCAAGTTAGCCCCGAGAGGTGAAAGTTAATGGGTCAGAAAATACATCCACTCGGGTTCAGGTTGGGCATTTCGAAGCCCTGGCGGGCCAACTGGTTTTTCGAGAAGAAGGCTTACGCCGATGCACTCCATGAGGACCTGATCCTGAGAAAGGAAATAATGAGACGGTTCCCCAACGGCGGCATCGATCGTATCATAACCGAGCGCGACCCCGGTCGGGTCAAGATCATCATCCACACCAGCCGTCCCGGTATCATCATCGGGCAGGGTGGGAGCAAGATCGAGGAAGTGCGTTCGGCGCTCGAGAAGATGGCGGTCGGAAGGGTGCTGATAAATATTCAAAGCGTTGACAGGCCGGACTTGTCGGCGGCATTAACCGCCCACGCCATCGCCCGGCAGTTGGAAGAGCGGAAACGGTTCAGGCGCGTGGTGCGCCAGATGGCCAACCGCGTGATGAAGAACAAGGCTCTCGGAGTTAAGATACGCATCAAGGGCAGATTGGATGGCGCGGAAATGGGACGCAGCGAGACATTCCTCGAGGGACGCGTGCCGCTGCATACATTGAGCGCGGACATCGATTATGCACTTGAGGAAGCGGTTACCACCTATGGCAACGTGGGTGTTAAGGTCTGGATATATCGCGGGGATATCCCGTTGGGCAGGAGAATCAGAAAACGTTAAGTTAGGTCAAGGAGAGCAGGCAGTATGTTACAGCCTAAAAGAGTAAAACATAGAAAAATCCATCGCCCGAAGTTGCGGGGTATAGCCCAGCGCGGTAATAACGTTTCATTCGGTATGTATGGCCTGCAGTCAATGGCACATTCGCGGATAACCGCGCGGCAGATAGAAGCGGCTCGTATTGCAATGACCAGGAAAGTTAAGCGCGGGGCGAAAATATGGATACGGATATTCCCGCACTTTTCGATCACGAAGAAACCCGCCGAGACACGCCAGGGTAAAGGCAAGGGTAACCTGGATCACTGGGTCGCCGTCGTCAAGCCGGGAACGGTTATGTTCGAGATGAGCGCCGTGGATATCAACCTGGCAAAGGAAGCGATGCGGCTTGCCGCTAATAAGCTTCCGGTGAAATGCAAGTTCATGATCAAGGAGGGGATGTAGGTATGAAGGTGCTTAAAGGTACGGAGATCAGGAGCATGCAGACGGTCGAGCTGAAGGCAAAGTATGTGGAGCTGAAGGAAGAGCACTTTAACCTGCGCTACCAGATCGTTATCGGCCAGTGTTCCAACCCGGCACGCTTCAAGCAGGTAAAGCGTGATATAGCCAGGGTAATATCAATCGCCAAGGAGCGGGAAATCCCGCTGAGGTAAGAGGATAAGAAATGTCTGAAGTCACGAAAGAAACAAAACACAGGTTCCTTAAGGGCAGAGTTGTTGCCACTAAGATGGATAAGACCGCCGTTGTCGAAGTTGAGAGCAAGAAGCGGCATCCGAAATACGAGAAGATCATCAAGCGGAGTAAGAAGTATTTCGTGCATGATGAGAACAGCGAGTTGAACGTGGGCGATTTAATCGTGATTCGTGAAACCCGTCCTCTTTCGAAGAACAAGAAATTTACCCTGCACGAAATCCTCGAGCGGGCCAAGTAGCGCAGAATTTTGGAATACACGGTGACGTTGAGATGATACAGCAGGAGAGCAGACTTAAAGTTGCGGACAATTCAGGGGCGAAAGAGATCCTGTGCATACGTGTACTCGGCGGCAGTAAGCGTCGATATGCCCGGATCGGTGATATCATCGTTGCCACGGTCAAGAAGGCTTCCCCCCAGGGAACCATCAAGAAGGGCCAGAAGGTCAAGGCCGTGGTGGTTCGAACCAGGAAGGAATTGGGCCGGCCGGATGGCAGCAGGATTCGCTTCGACGACAACGCGGCGATCATCATCGGCCCCGACCGCAACCCGATCGGGACGCGCGTCTTCGGTCCCGTTGGACGTGAGCTGCGCGACGCGAAGTTTATGAAAATCGTTTCACTTGCCCCCGAGGTGTTATGAGGAACTGATATGGCTGACACGACTACAAAGAAGAAGAAAATGAATATCATGAAGAACGACGAGGTGCTTGTGATTACAGGCAAGGATCGGGGAAAGACCGGCAAAGTGCTTTCCGTCAATCCGAGCGCCGAGAGGGTTATGGTCGAAGGCATCAATATGGCCAAGAAGCACCAGAAACCGCGTCGCCAGGGGGCAAGCGGTGAAGTCATTGATATACCGATGCCCATTCATTATTCGAACCTGAAGCTGATCTGCCCGAGCTGCAAGGACGCTATTCGCCCCGACAGGAAGCAGATTCCGGATTCGAAGAAGAAGCAGAGGCATTGTCCGAAGTGTGATAAATTTATCGAGAGACCCAAATAGCGGATTTGTTGGAAAAATCGACTGAACGGAAATATTAGGTGTAGCCCATATGGCTGAAGAGAAGGAAAAACAGAATAAAGAGGAAAACGCCCCCGAGGCTGAAAAAGCCGCGGAGTCGAAAGACGTGAAGGCTGAGGCCAAGGATAAGGCCGAGAAACCGGCTAAGAAGAAAGCCGACAAGGCTGAAAAGTCCGGGAAGAAGTCCGAAGCCAAGAAGAAGGGCGAGAAAGGCGAGAAGAAGGGCGCCAAGAAGAAGGCCAAGGAAGAAAAGAAGGAGCCCAAACCTTTCGTACCGCTCACTACTCCGCGTATGCTTTCGATGTACAGGGAGAAACTTGTTCCCCAGATGATGAAGGAATTCAGTTGGAGCAACCCGAACAGGGTGCCCCGGCTCGAAAAGGTCATCATCAATATCGGGATCGGCGAGGGTTCGCGTGATATCAAGCTGATAGAAGCATCGCTTGAGGATGTGCGTGTCATCACAGGCCAGCAACCGGTTATGACGCGGGCGCGCAAATCGGTCGCCCAGTACAAGCTGCGGGCCGGGATGCCCGTCGGACTCATGGTCACCCTTCGGGGAAGGCGCATGTATCACTTCCTCGACAAGCTTTTCAATCTTGCACTGCCGAGGGTACGCGACTTCCAGGGACTGAATCCCAACGCCTTTGACGGCAGGGGCAACTTCACGATGGGTTTAAAGGAACAGTTGGTGTTCCCGGAGATAGATTACGACAAGGTATCAAAGGTCAGGGGAATGGATATAACAATAGTCACAACCGCGCGTAACGATATTGAGGCCGCTCAGCTCCTTCGGGGACTGGGTTGCCCGTTACGTCAGCAGTAGGAGGACGGGCGAACAGATATGGCTAAAACGTGTCTGGTAGTAAAACAGAAACGGGATCCTAAATTCAAGGTCCGCAAGTACAACCGGTGCCGCATATGCGGCAGGCCTCGGGCATTTCTCCGTCGCTATGAAATGTGCCGCATCTGCTTCAGGCTGTTGGCGCATGAAGGCGTCATACCCGGTGTACGAAAGGCCAGTTGGTGATGGGAGGTAGATGAGAACATGGTAATGACCGATCCCATCGCGGATATGCTTACCCGAATTCGCAACGCCCAGATGGCGTTGAAGAAGACCGTGGATGTCCCATACTCAAGTTTCAAGAGGGACATCGTCAAGGTCCTGCGACAGGAGGGCTTCGTCGCGGGGTTTGATATCCGTTTGCAGAGTAACAAGAAAATCCTGCGTATTTATCTGAAATACACGGATGAAAAAGTGCCTGTTATACAGGGAATCGAGCGTGTCTCACGTCCCGGTCGAAGGCGCTACGCGGGGTTCACGAAACTGCCGTATGTTCATGACGGCCTTGGGATGAGCATTATTTCCACCAGCCATGGGCTGATGACCACGATTAAGGCGAGATCAAAGCGCGTCGGCGGGGAAATACTGCTCAATGTATGGTAACCCTTGGTCATAGAGGAGTGATGATCAGTTGTCACGAATTGGGAAAAAACCGATAAAACTTCCTTCAGGCGTCGATGTAAAAGTCGAGGACCGGAATATTAATGTGAAGGGCCCCAAGGGCAGCCTGAGCCTTGAGTATCTTCCCAATGTTACGTTCGAACAGGACGGCGACACCCTCGTGGTCGTCAACATTGGCGATACAAAGGAAAACAGGAAATTCCACGGGTTATACCGCACCCTTGTCGCCAACATGATTGAGGGCGTGACCGATGGTTTTACTCGGAAACTCGAAGTACGCGGCCAGGGTTACAAGGCCAGCGTGAAAGGCAATAACCTGGAGTTCAACATAGGTTATTCACATCCTGTAATAATGGAAATTCCGAAGGGAATGGAAGTTAAGGTTGAGGAAAAACGCGGTGAGAAACTTATCCTGATCGATGTATGGGGGATTGACAAGCAGGCGGTCGGGCAATTTGCCGCCAATATCCGTGCCGTCCGCAAACCCGAGCCTTACAAGGGCAAGGGTATCCGTTACAAGGACGAGCACGTGCGGCAGAAACAGGGTAAGAAGACTGTCTAATTAGGATTGGATTAAGTAATGAAACCTGAGAAGAAAAGGCAATTACGGATCAAACGTCATCGACGGCTCAGATACAAGGTGTCCGGCAGGGCGGATCGCCCGCGGTTGGCCGTGTTCAAGAGCTTAAGGCATTTTTATGCGCAGTTGATAGATGACGAAACAGGCGCGACACTCGTGTCGGCGAGTACGCTTGATAAAGACCTTCGGAGCAAACGAACCAAGCTGCATCCCTCGGTGGATTCTTGCGTGGACGTCGCCGACCTCCTTTGTGAGCGCGCGGAAGGCAAAGGGATCAAGCAGGTGGTTTTCGATCACGGCGGGTTCGGCTACAATGGCCGGATCAAAGCTTTTGCGGAACGTGCCCGTCAGAAGGGATTGTCGTTTTAGAGGAGCGTAATGGAAGAAAAACGCGAAAATACGAATAGCAAAGAACAAGCCCCGAGTCCCGATGCACCGCGGGTTGGCGGCTATTACGAGGAAGAGATCATCGAGGTTTATGAGCATATTGAGCTCAGGGAAAAGGTGATCCATATCAATCGTGTAGCCAAGGTAGTCAAGGGTGGGCGTAACTTCTCATTCACGGCGCTGGTTACTGTTGGTGACGGTAACGGGCGCGTCGGTCTTGGTTACGGCAAGGCCGGTGATGTGGTTACAGCGATCAAGAAGGGCGTTGACAAGGCGAAGAAGAATATCATCGAGGTACCGTTGACCGAGGGAACCATTCCTCATTCGTTGACGGAGAAGTATGGCGCGGCGAAGGTTTTCATGAAACCGGCAAAACCCGGTACTGGTGTAATCGCTGGCGGCGCCGTGCGCAATATCCTTGAGATCGCTGGCGTCCAGGACATTCTCACCAAGAGTTTGGGGAGCAGCAATCCCATAAATGTGGCGCGTGCCACTTTCGAAGGGCTTAAGAGATTGAAGCCGTTGGATCAGGTTAGAGCGATCCGCAAAGGGGAGCAGGCCTCCTCGTCCGAGAAGAATAAATAGTTGAGAATATTGTCTGTTGGCATAAGTTGATAAGGCATAGCGTGATAAAACAATGGAACTGAACGAGATACCGAAAATTAAGAGCCACGGGAAACGCCCAAAGCGTGTCGGACGTGGTATCGGCTCCGGCAAGGGCAAACGTTGCGGCAAGGGTATGAAAGGGCAGAAATCGCGTTCTGGCGGAGTCAAGGGACCCCAGTTTGAAGGTGGGCAGATGCCTATATTCAGGCGCTTACCGGCACTCAAGGGTTTCAAGCGCACACCGAATATTGACTATGCTATCGTCAACGTGGGCCAGATGGAGAAATTGCCCGAGGGAATCGACGAGATTGACGCCGAGATCCTCTTTGAGCATAAGTTGATTCGTAAGCCAACTATGAAAGTAAAACTTTTGGCCCATGGCAAGCTGACCCGTAAGTTGATCATCAAGGTTGATGCCGCGAGTGCCAAAGCTAAGGAGATGGTTGCCGCCGCAGGTGGCAATGTCGAGGTGCCGGCTTGATCCAGATTTACCTACATGCCTGGAATGTCCCTGAGATCAGGAAGAGA
>CBDVBS010000111.1:0-9632 GCA_965372275.1 uncultured bacterium
GAGCGTATTTTCGGTTTCGGTTATTTCAATCCGCCAGGGCTCGGCACGGTTCGCACCGGGCAGAAAATCATCGGGAGCGTTCCACGGTGGATCACCTTCGGGGAACATCCACGATGCATCCACGGCATAATTGAATATCAGACCTTCAGCACCAAGCTCGATTTCAAATGTCCTGATATTCTTCTGCCCGGCGGAGAATATACCACGTGAAGTCGGGTCAACCGCACTCATAGGGTCCCCGGGGTCGAGATCATCCGTGAAGTACTTGTACCCGTTCAGCGTGCAATTATAATCAGCGAACGAATCCGGCGCTCCGAGAAGACCGTCGTTATATGAAAATATCGTCCCGTCGTTCACCGGGAACTCGGCAGGATTCCACCAGCGCGAATAACCATCCGGATTCAGAAGACGTGTATCACCCTCACCTGCCATACGCAGGTCGGAGTCGTCAAACCCGGTTATCGAACCGTTGGTGATCAATATACCCGCAACATCAAATCCCGTAAACTCGGTCAGCCCGAGAAACGGATGACGAAGCCCGATATCAGCAGTGATGATATCACCGTTAAATTCGAGCCCCTCAAGCGAAAGGTAAACAAGCGCCGGGGGTTCAAGGAACGGCAGGGCGTTGAGATGGAAGTTCCCCTGGCGTAATTGCACGACCTCAAGTGTCTGTGCTTCCGGGTCGGCAACGAACTGCCACAATCCCCACGTGTAGTGGCTGGATTGGTGAGCCACGTCTTTCGATAACTCCGGTACAACCTGGGTTACGGGACTCGACCCCGAGCATCCCAAGGCAAATAACAGCACCGCAATCATTATTACAGTGAGTAGGCGTAAGTTAAACATTTCCTGTCCTCCTGGTTATCTACTCAATATTTGCAAGGTTCTTAAGCCATGACAGTTACCGGTTCAGTGTATCAGGAGCATGCTCCCGACACAATTGCAGTTTCCACCTGGCTCCGATGTTTCGGGACACCCTGTCCCGAAACTATATTAAACATCAACTAATCTTCCACCAACACACCGTTTCGACGCGCGATATCGTAATTGTCACCATCCATCGTTGCCCATACCGAGTGGAAATCGCACTGGTCGGCATCGAGAATCGCATCGGGGTCGATATCATCGGTATTAATATCAATCTCTTCGGGTTCATCTAAGGGCTCACCATTTACCAAGGTGATAAGGTAAATAGAGTTATTGTTCTCATAGATTAAAATGATGATTTCCTCACCGAATTTTTCACCCACCGAAATATGCGCATCGTTGATGGCGGTGGATGTTTCAACGATGACATCCTCCGTCGGATCATCGAATGTCGAATCATCCTTTGTATAAACGAGCTGGTAGTTTCCGGTGGATGAATCGTACCTCGTGTAGCAGATATGGAATGTGTCGTTGCCATCAATCCAGAGAGAGGGATTCTTAACCTGGCTTATTCCTGATGAGTTCGAATAAACTACAGTGGATGAATCCCAAGCTTCGTGAGGTGATGCATCTGTTGAATGGGCTAACCGTACTTGTGTTTCAGCATTGCTGTAGTAGGCAAGCCAGACGACATCGGATGAATCCATCCCGACAGAGCGCACGTGGCTGACATAGGCCCCGGAAGCTACCGGGTAGGTAGGGTATAAGCTCCAGTTAATGGGACTTAATGTGTTCGGGGCGGAGGAGTGCTTCAATTTTATATTGCCGCCTTGATCATCGAAGTTGTATATGTAGCCCGTTGCATCAACGAAGGTCTCAAGGTCGCGGGTTGGATAACTAACGAAGACCCCCTTGTTGGAGAGGCCAGCTTCGACGCAGCTCAGATAAGAACCGGAATAGGTGAAACAACTGGCGGCATATGCATCGGCTTGCATTCCCGCCGCTATCTTATTGCGGTCTGTTCGACGCAATCCCTGCCCGGCGGAATCACCATATTTTTCGTAGACGTAAGTTACGCCGTTATCCACCGAGCGCCTGAGCCAGAAGAATGAATCGTAACCGCTATGTATCTCATTAGTATCGGTTCCAGCCCAGGTTAAAGCGATGTCACCGTCGGATTCCTCAATGAGGGCCGGGCTGATATCGAAGAACTCGGTCGATCCCGGATAATACCAGTAGCTACCAGCGAAGGTTGTGATTTCATCGAACTCCCAGTGATAGGTGACCGGGCTTTCGACGGCAACCGAAATTGAATGGGTAAAATACGCAGTGGTGTTTGTACCCGTAATGAACCCGCCGAAATCATCCTCTTCAGTGATGACGCTTATGAGAAGCTCAATCTCTCCGGCGGCTGGTGTTGCGCCGATGATATCAACCTGGTATGTCGAATATCCCACGCCGCCGCCGGTGGTGGTTGCCGATTCAACTATCGTGAAATTACCGGGTGATTCAACACGTACGGTATTCAAATCGGCGTTGAACCAGTCATAGACATCAATGAGCAGATTCAGGCTCCCCCCCGAACCTGCACCGTCGTTCCAGAGCGTATTTTCGGTTTCGGTTATTTCAATCCGCCAGGGCTCGGCACGGTTCGCAACGGGTAGAAAATCATCGGGTGCTGTCCATGGCGGGTTGCCTGCAGGGAATTTCCAGGATGCATCCACTGCGTAGTTGAATATAAAGCTATCATTACCGATTTCTATTTCATACGTCCGGACATTCTTCTGACCGGGGCTGAATAAACCACGGTTGGCAATATCCACGGCACTGAGCGGGTCGCCGGGATCGAGGTCGTCGGCGAAATACTTATAACCGTTCAGCGTTGAATTGAAATCGGCAAGCGAATCCGGCTGTCCGAGAAGCCCGTCGGTGTAGCCGAAGATCGTCCCGTCATTCACCGGGAATTCAACCGGATTCCACCAGCGTGAGTATCCGTCGGGATTGAGCAGGCGCGTGTCACCCTCACCGGCCATTACCAGGTCAGGGTCATTGAAACCGCTGATTGATCCATTGGTGATGAACACACCTGCAACATCAAACCCTGAGAATTGGGTCAGCCCGAGAAACGGATGCCGCAGGCCGATATCGGCGATGATTAGATTCCCTTCGAACTCAACCCCTTCAAGTGTGAGGTACATGTACGGTGGAGGTTCCAGGAACGGCAGGGCGTTGAGGTGCATTTCAGCCATGCGTACCGGCACGACCTCAAGGGTTCCCGCATTGGGATCGGCGGTGAACTGCCAGAGACCCCACAGGTAGTGGATGCTCTCGGCTTTTTGTTGTGCCGACGGTTCTTCCGGCATAGTAACATCCATGCCCTCTCCGGAAGAACATCCGAAAATAAACATGCTTGTCAATAAAAGGATTATCACCGCTGCAGATTTATTCATCTCCAATACCTCCAGGAAATACAGAAATACCCACCCCATCCTTACACCCCATATTTTAGATGCATATAAGGAAAAGTAAAATAGAAGTTCGTCCAGATGTTCTTTCTTATTTAATGGTCCGCAGACGGTGAAAGATCAATACCACTCTGATGTCGGAACGAAAATCGTCTGGACTATGTACTGGTTGCCATACGGTGGACCGCACTTGGTATACATCGAATTGGTGCGGCTGTTGATTGCCGAGCAGCAAGCCCCGTAACCGACATTCTCATTGCCGGTGAACGTATACTTCACTGCCGACCCGAGGGCGGCATCGACACGGGTGATGCCGATCTTCGATGCCATCCAGGACTGGTCGCCGAAATGGTCACCCGGGATGTTGGCCACACATAGGATCTGGGCATCCTGCTCTCCCTGCAGGATATTCCCCGAAGAATCGAGGTTGTCGATCACGATATCGGCGCGGTCGTTGTTCGTGTACTGCCAGACATTAAGCATCGGATTTGCATTGCCTTCCACCGTTGTATTGAACGCGCCGTCACATTCAACACGGTAGAGGATTCCGTCTTCTGCGCCGTTGGTGAGGATATAGAACGCCTCGTTGTAGTAATCGATGCCCATGTCATAAACTATTCCGCTGAATGAGGGAATCGTATCGTCAAGGTCGAAACCCGTTTCAGTGTCCTCGGTGTATGAACTTCCATTGTTTATGAAATGATGCATATACCGGTTTTCATCGAGCACCCAGATGTTATCGTAAGCGTCGGTTTCAATTGCCCAGATTTTGGCATCCACGTTATAACCGGTACCGATCTCGGATGCCTCGCTTATATCGTAAACGTGGAATGTTGTATCAGCGCCCTCGACCACATCAGTACGCAACGGTATCAGCACGTCGAGGTCGTTCCCGCCACCGAGGACGGAGTCATCGAAGAGGACATAGACAATGCGGTCGGTCAGATCGCAATCGATGCTGCATGTCTCAACACCCGTGATGAACACTTCGGGGTTCAGGCCGTGGCTGTAAAGCACCGGCGTAAGCGCGCCTATCTGGTTGAGGGAATCGCGCCCGTTTACAACGAGGCGATCCTGGTCGTTGTTCAGAAAATCATAATCGATGCATGATTCGCTGAATGTGTCGCCGCTCACGACAGGCATAAGGTAGCACCATCGCCAATCCTCGGTGGTCGGTGTTGCCGTGAACGGATAGGCCTGGTTGGTTACATCCGGGCAACCGGTAAGTTGCGGGACTTCATCGTCAACTTCGACGGTGATTGTGAAATACGCGCTTACCTCTTCGCCGGGAAGCAATCCACCATAGCCGGTTTCCTCTGATTCAACGGTGATGAGCAGTTCGAGTTCTCCCGCCGCTGATGGTGTGCAGTCGAATATATCGACCTGGTAAGTGCTGTATCCAGCTCCGCCGTTAACCGCGACCGATGATGCTGTCGCCGGAACCTGGCCGGGAGCTTCGACGCGGACGATATTCAGATCGGGATCGAACCAGTTGTAGATATCGACTGACAGCGAGAGATCGCCGCCGTTATCGCCATCTTCGTAGTAAAGAGAATTGTCCATCTCGGTCACGTCAATCCGCCAGGCTTCAACACGGTTCGCGTCGGGTGGGAAATCGTTCTGGTCGATCGGCGGGTAGCCTACGTACATCTTCCAGCAGGCGTCAACGGCATAGTTGAACGCCAGGGGCCCAAGTGCCTTCTCTATCGTATAATGTCTGACATTCTTCTGCCCCGCGGAAAACATGCCGCGATTTTCGAGCGTTACATCGGCCAACGTATCGCTTATATCGTCAAGGTCATCACAATAATATTTATAAGCATTCAATGTGCAGTTGTAGTCCTGCGATGCATCGGTCGCTCCCAGCAGACCATCCTTGTAACCATACATCGTCCCCGGATTGACCGGGAATTCGGCGGGATTCCACCAGCGCGAGTAACCGTCGGGATTCAGCAGACGCGCCTCCCCTTCGCCCGCCATCAACAAGGCCGGATCCGTGAAACCGGAGACTGAACCGCTGGTGATGAATATTCCGCACACATCAAACCCCGTGAACTTGTTCATCCCCAAGAACGGATGCCTCAGGCCGATGTCGGTCTCGATAACATCGCCGTTGAATTCAACCGATTCTATAGTTAGATTCAACAATGGCGGAGGTTCGAGGAATGGGAGCGCATTGAGATGGAAATTGCCTTCGCGAAGCTGGACCGCGTCGAGGCTGCCCGTTTCCTCATCACCCGTGAAATGCCACAGACCCCACGAGTAATGGTTCGCGGAATAAGATGCGGCCGCCGGAGCCTGCGTTCCCGGAGCTATTGGAGAACCGTTATTGGAACATCCAATTGCAAAAAGCAAAAATATCGCTGCAATGATTACCCCTGTTATTCTGTATCGCATATCAACATCTCCCGTAAGAAACATTCACTTACTTAGTTATAAAAATCACCCGGATAAATATAAACCCATCTATCCCCCCCAGCCGGGATTTCTACAAGCTCCCGATGTTTCGGGACACCCTGTCCCGAAACTGTATTACCATTGTGCTTTCGGGACAGGGTGTCCCGAGACTCAATTAATCCTCCACCAACACCCCGTTACGTCGGAGAACAGGGACGGGCCTTTAGAAATAGAGAACGTCACCTACGAACAGCGCATCAAACCTGTTGCCCAACGCCTACACTACTGAGGCCTGTCCCGTATACTAATCCTCCACCAGCACTCCGTTACGTCGCGCTATATCGTAGTTGTTACCATCCAGCGTGGCCCATACCGCGTGGAAATCGCATTGGTCGGCATCGAGCATGGCATCCGGGTCAATGTCGTCTGATGCCGAATCGATTTCCACGGGGTCACCGATCGGGAAAATAGGGACAGTCACCTATTTTATTCCCTATGTACTTTCCAATAGTCAAATATATTTTCATAAAATAGGTGACTGTCCCCATTTTCCTTGATGCTCGTCAATAATGTGATATACTCTTATGTAATCGGCTAAGAAGCGATTTCAACGGGATATCTTCCATCCTTGTGATACCGGTTGCTAAATTCTTGCACTATCCAAACACGTGCAATATAATCAATCGGCTTCTCTCCCTGGGTTTGGAGACATGCAATTTATGGTCATCTTTTCGATTCGTGTTTTTTGCATGGAATATGCTAACATTGATGCCTAATTGGTATCTAATTAAATATAAGGCTGGTAATGATTGAGAATCACCGGCTGAGAATCAACGATTTTTGATTGGAGGGCAATAATATGTTCCGCCACAAATCCATAATTCTCTTTGCAGCGATAACATTGATGCTATTCATGTTGATGGGCTGCTCCAGCGGGGGCGACACCCCGATAACTCCATCAGGCAACCAGGGCGAGAGTTCCCCCGCCCTCAAGGATGCCAACCTTGAAGCGGCGTCCGGTCACTTCTGCTGGATGTCCGGCACGATAGCGCTGAATCCGACAACGGGTGAGGTATTCAACATCCCCAACAGGAACCTGGACTTCCACTTCAATGCGACACAGTTTGTCGTGCCGCCCGAGTGCTGGGATTGCATAACCTTCCCGGGGGCATATGTCACCCAGCCGGAGGATCCGACAAAACTTGACTGGCATATTAAAGTTAAACTGAAAAACCCCACCCCGTTTGAAGCCTTTGAGGCAAGGGCCATATTCTTCCCGGAGGCGTGCGGGAAATACAAGGATGAAAACTGGGAATCATGGCTCACCGTTGTAAACTACACGGGTTACACAAAGGTCTTTGCCGGGGTCACCGATAAATTCCATCCGTTCATCAACTGGATAATCGGAGATTTCAATACGCGTGACAAATTCTATGGCATGGGCTTTAGCTGGCCCACGTGGATGGTCTTCCGCGTTCCAAACCAGTGGCTCGCAACCAAGCTAATGTATATGAACTACAAAATCGATGTGAGCTTCCCGACACCGATAAAGGAATCGCCCGACATCTTCCACGATTTCGTAGTACAGAACGGCACATGGTACGCTTCCGTCGTAGAAGGCTACATCGATATCCCCATCTGGGACTGGCAGGCGGACATCAGCCAGGTTCTCGTGGATTTCACGGATGTATCCACCGGATTCGGGATAGGCGGAATTGTCGAAGCCGACTATGCATGGTCTGAAATTAAACCAGCGGAATGGCCTGTCGAGACGCTGCATCATTACTATGCAAACGTTTCGCACATCGCCACCCCGGAGTATCCGATTGCCGGTGGTGAAACGCAGCTTACAGTTACGGTTGTTGACTCGGTCAGTCCTTTCACGCTTGTTGATCACATTCCTGTTAATGTGGAATACGATACAGATCCCCCAACGAGCTTCAGCGGCGGGGAATACAAGGGACTTATCGATCTCCTTAACGGGGATCATAAAATACGTTTCTATTACGACCGGGCTGTTGATCCATCAAATGTAATCTACGTCTTTTACTACCATTATGAGAAACCGGCCTGGGCTGTCGAGGAAGACCACATGGCCACATTCGATTGCAATGGAATAACCATGAACTACCCGCCCGGTTACCAGGCATGTTATTTTGAATGGAACCTCGCCAACGGCATCGGCAACTGGTGGTCGGTTGACTGCTGGGACTACCCGAATAACAAGGCGCACACGGAGATCCAGAAATGGGGCCAGCCCAACAGGCCGGTCGAAAGATGGCATAAATTGGCGGGTAATCTCGGCGGACAGAACACAAACTGGGGTTCGCCCGTTCTAATCGATATGGACGACGACAATGACGATGATGTCATAATCGCCAACCGTATGGCTGTCGTATTCTGCTTTGACGGCGTAGGCGGCGATTCCCCCGCCGGACTGAAATGGACGTATGACACCAATCATTCAGCCATCTATTCGTCCCCGGCCGCGTCTGATGTGACCGGCGACGGGATCCCCGAAGTGTTCATCAGCACAAACGGCGTCGAGGAAGGCGGCGTATTCTGCATCAATGGAGCGACCGGTTTCGGGCAGTGGTCGGTGGTAACAAATGACATCATCGACCCAACGGTCTGCCTTACCGACCTTAACGGCGGCGGCGATGATGTGGTCGTGGGCGACAACTCAGGATACCTCTATGCACTGGACGGACTCACGGGCGCCGAAATCTGGGCGGAACCGTTCGAAGCCGGAGCCGGTATCGGCTCTTCAGCGGCAGCCTCCGATGTGAACAACGACGGTATCCCCGATATTTCATTCGGCGCGTACGATGGTCACGTCTATATGGTTGACGGGGCCACCGGTCTGCTGATCTGGAAATACAATTGCGGCACGGGGCTTTTCAGCGTGGAGTCATCTCCCGCGATGGTCGATGTCAGCGGCGACGGGATAGCCGATGTGATCATCGGCGCCGACAATACAATATGGTGCTTCTACGGCCCGGGTATCGGCGGCGGTCAGACATACGCCCTGTGGTCAAATGAATTCAACGCGAACTTCAGGAATTCCCCCGCCGTGGGTGATTGCAACCTGGACGGTATTCCCGACGTTGTGATAACAGGCAGGCAGGGGCTAACCGACGATCTGTTCATAATCAACGGCGGCAACGGCGAAGGTATCCACGATGAACCGGTTCCCGGCGGCGGTAACATATTCACCAGCGTGGTGCTTGCCGACGTCACCGCCGATGGACATATGAACGTCATCTTCGGCGCAAATGACCCATTTATGGCGGATACGGAACATTACTACATCTACAGTTGCGACAGGCTGGAATACGGCGTGCTCCTCGTCGATATGGAGACAACCCTCATCGCGAACCAGTGCCAGGGAATGCCGAACACCATGTCACTGGGCGACGTCAACAACGACGGCAAATGGGACCTGGCATTCGGCTCGGTGCTGGGACGTGTTTATGTGCACGACCTCAACACCGAAATTCCGACGGATCCCGCCTTGAGGCCGTGGACGACATTCCGTGCAAATGCCAAACGCAACGGCCTGCCGGCTGAAGATTAATATGAGTGTAAATGGAATTATGAAATATGTCCCCCCCTTCACCGGGGGGGATTTTTTTCTGCGGGTGCGGCACACTTTACTCCAACGTTTTTTCCGTCCGGGGACAGTCACCTGAAGACAGGATGACAGTCCCCTTGCACGCCATAATGATTGTTACCTTCCCGATTCCTTGACGATTATTACTCTTTTTTGGGGACTGGCATCCGGACTTGCCGCACGCACCACCGCATATATCACCATCTTCGTTACCGTGCGGCAAGCCCGGTGCCTGTCCCCCTGAGTGACTCTACGTGCGGTCCCCAAAATGCTACATGGGTTTTGAG
>CBDVBS010000112.1:0-9624 GCA_965372275.1 uncultured bacterium
TCGCAGAGCGACCTATAGATACGCGCTACCCGGTTTGGTGCCACGGATAAACGAGACGGGGCGGAAAAAAGTAGGGGTCTGCGATCAAACATTTTTCTCTTTTGGTTAAAGAGCACGATTCAAAGACAGCGCCATAATATGCGCCAAACTTTTCCCATAGTTCTGGTACTGATTTGCCGATTTCAGAAAACTTCTTCAGGTCTTCGGGATTGTAATAATCCGCCATCAATGACCTTCTGAGAATAAAGTTATCTGGCAACATCCTGAGAATTAAAATATATCGGATGTCACTCCAAATGAAAAACTCTCAGCTCAAAAGGCTGTAAATACAAGAGTAAATATAGTATTCAGGAATCATACCTAACAGAATGTAGTGTATAACGATAGTCATAACTATGAAAATAATCCTGAAAATCCCCTAAATTATATTAGTTTTAGTGAATTTATCATCTATCATATGGATAGCTCGTCCGTTTAATGCGGACGCGCATTTTTTTTTGGAGAGAACTTTTAAGATGAAAGTTGGAATTATCGGCCTTGGACAGAGCGGGAAATCTTCATTGTTTCATACATTGACCGGTCAACCCGTTGACACTTCTTCCGGTAGACCTCACAAGAGGCCAGGCCGGGCATTGGTCATGGACGACAGGGTGGAGCATATCGCGAAGAATGAATGCTCCAAGAAAAAGACCTACGCGGAGGTGAATTTCGTCGATCCGGTCGGGTTTACACCTGATCAAGGTAAGAACCTGTCATCTGAGTTGCTGGGAATGATTCGCGACAGTGATCTTCTGGTGCTTGTCGTCAGGGCGTTCTCAGCCCCATCGGTCGCGCATCCACGTGAATCGGTCGATGGTATGAGAGATATCAACATCTGCTTTTCAGATATGATCGTCCAGGACATGTATCTTTTCGAAGGTTTGCTTGAACGATCGAAAAAAGCCTTTGAGAGGGGCATTAAGGATCTGGCAAAGGAAATCGATGCGGCATCCAAAGCGGTCGAAGCTCTAAGCGATGGGCAGCTCCTCAGTGAGGTGGAGTGGACATCGGAGGAACTGGAAATCCTTAATGCTTACCAGCCATTGACCTTGAAAAATGGAATAGTACTTTGGTCTGTCGATGAAGATGCGTCCTGCGGAACGGGCGGAGTCGGTGTTCCGGAGGAATGTAAAATACTCTGCAAGGAAAAGGGCTGGGGAATCGAAGCGGTTCGCCTTTCCCTTGAGTCCGAGGTTATGGACCTGGATGATGAAGACCGCGAAGAATTCAGTCGCGAACTTGGTCTGGATGAATCGATACGAGACTGGTTTCCACCAATAGTATATAAGCGGCTGGGACTTTTATCCTTCTACACTGCCGGCCCGAAGGAAGCTGCTGCCAGGGCAATCCATCAAGGTGAAACAGCATGGGATGCTGCCGGAAAAATCCATTCTGATATCCAGAGAGGATTCATCCGCGCGGAGGTCATGAGTTTCGAGGACTACTGTAAATTCGGCAGTGAGGATGAAGTCAAGAAAGCCGGTCGATACCGTGTTGAGAAAAAGGAATATATCGTGCAGGAAGGAGATATATTCTATTTTCGTTTCAACGTCTAATCAATAAGCTACAATAGTATTCGATCCGAATCTCTTCACTGGAAGTTAACAGATGGGCGTGTCTTATCTTGGTGCCACGGATAAACGAGTCTTCGAGCTTACCCGTGCTCAGAATGTCCACTCCCTGACGGTCGTGGCTCGGATTACAATATTCACTTCATCATCCGTGTGCCACCGCTATCCGAGTCTTCGAGGACAGCGGTGCTCTCATCCGGGTGGCACTGACTTGTGAGTCTTCGAGCATGTCAGTGTCTTACTTCGTGCGCGCATCATCGTTCGCTGGCGCTCACTATAGATACGCGCTACCCAGGTTGGGGAATTTATTTAATCATGCCGGCTGGAAGCCAGCGCTCCAGTAAGAATAAGAAGCCCGAGAACATGTAACCCACGAATCCCATTTCGTGGGTTACCATTCCTGGCCTTTACCTCTTCCCCCGACCGTCTGTCTTCCACTTCTTTTTCTTCTTCCTGCCCTTCTTCGGCTTAGCGGCTTTGCCCTCTAAAAACTTTTCGAGCTGCTTCACTTCATCCCGTAACTCCGCGGCCTTTTCGAAATTCAACTCGTCAGCCTGGCCAAGCATTTCCGTTCGCAACTGATCGATTATCATCGGAAGTTCGTCGCGTGTCAGCTCGATACCCTCAAGCATGATCGTGCCGAGTTCCTGCTCCGGTTCGGTGATGCCCATATCACCGGCGATGTCACTTATCCCCTTCGTGATACCCACCGGGGTAATGCCATGCTCCACGTTATGGGCGGTCTGAATCTTGCGGCGACGGTCGGTCTCGCGTACCGCGTTCTTGATCGCGTCGGTCATGTTATCGGCATACAAAATTACCTGCCCGCGAATATGCCGCGCCGCCCTTCCCATCGTCTGAATAAGCGATGTCTCACTCCGCAGAAAACCCGCCTTGTCGGCGTCGAGAATTGCCACCAATGAAACCTCCGGCAAATCCAGGCCTTCGCGCAGAAGGTTGATCCCGACGAGCACATCGAATTCGCCGCGACGTAAATCTCTCAATATTCGCACTCGCTCAAACGTGTCGATTTCGCTGTGCAGATATTTCACGCGCATCTTAAGGCCGTTGAGATACTCGGCCAGGTCTTCCGACATCTTCTTCGTCAGTGTCGTAACCAGCACGCGTTCCGTCAGCTCGATACGTTTCTGTATCTCCTCAATGAGATCATCGACCTGCCCCCCCACGGGGCGGATGATTATCTCGGGATCAACAAGACCGGTCGGGCGTATCACCAGTTCGACGATTTGCGATGAGTGCTCGCGCTCGTACGGCCCCGGTGTAGCGGTTGTGAAGATCGCCTGGTTGATGAGCTTCTCCCATTCCTCGAACTTGAGCGGCCTGTTGTCGAGCGCCGATGTGAGCCGGAATCCGTAATCGACAAGATTCCTCTTGCGCGCGTAATCGCCTTTGTACATCCCGCGAAGTTGCGGAAGTGTCGCATGTGATTCATCCACGATGCACAAAAAATCATCGGGGAAATATTCGACAAGCGTACTCGGCGGTTCGCCCTCGTGCCTTCCGTCGAAGTGGCGCCCATAATTCTCGATGCCGCTGCAGTAGCCGAGTTCGCGTATCATCTCAAGGTCGTAGCGGGTGCGTTCACGGAGACGTTGTTCCTCGATCAATTTTTCTTCTTTATGAAATAATTCAAGCTGCTTTTCGAGTTCCGTTTCGATTCCGTCGATTATGAGATCGAGCTTTTCAGGTGGTAGAACATAATGCGTCGCCGGGAAGATCGTGTGTTCCTCAAGTATTTCCAGCACTTCGCCGGTAACGGGATGGATCTTGAAAATACCTTCAATCTCATCGCCGAAAAATCCAATACGGTAGATAACTTCCTCGTTCGGCGACTGAAGTTCAAGCGTATCGCCGCGCACCCTGAATGTTCCGCGTACGATGCTCACATCATTTCGGCGGTATCGCATATCGATCAGGCGCCGCAGGAATGCCGAACGGTCGATTGTTTCGCCGACTTTCAACTCGGTCGCGAGAAGCGAGTAATCCTCGGGCGAGCCTAAACCGTAGATGCAGCTTACTGTCGCGACGATGATCGTGTCCCGCCTCGTAAGTATCGCCTGGGTTGCCGAGTGACGCAGGCGGTCAACTTCCTCGTTGATATCGGCGTCCTTCTCGATATACAGATCCTTGGTTGGGACATATGCTTCGGGTTGGTAATAGTCGTAGTAGCTGACAAAATATTCCACCCTGTTCTTCGGGAAAAGGTCGCGAAACTCGGCGCAAAGTTGCGCCGCAAGCGTCTTGTTATGGGCGATCACGAGGGTGGGGCGCTGCACCCGCTCGATGATATTCGCCATCGTGAATGTCTTCCCGCTTCCCGTTACACCTAAAAGCGTCTGGAAGCGCATGCCGCTGTTCAACCCTTCTATCAATTGCTCGATAGCTTTCGGCTGGTCGCCGGTGGGTTGATGATCGCTTTCGATTTTGAATTTCTTTGCCATCTCTTACCCAAGTATATTCGACACCTCATCCCGTGGCAAAGCGATGAACGAGCGAACCTCGGTAAATAATGTAGATCAACAAGAAATCATGCACGGGAGACACCTTAAAATATTTTTCATGTGCTGCCTGAATTAACCGATAATCAATGGTCTTGATGAATTTGAAAGTAAATTAAACCTGGCTCCGGGGATGAACATAATCCAGGGCGAATTCATCTAAGTTTGCGGAGCAGAAATTTAAGGACGGGAATGATGCAATGCATTATCTATTAGTTAAAGGGAGAGCTCATTCGGTTGACACCCATGTGCGACTATGCTATAAATTATTCCGCATGAATCCCCATTTTCTTGGGGGACGGAATAATATTGCCGGGGGGAGATTGTTGATAATGCTTCACCCTTGATCAGGGGATTAAGGGTGGGTGTATGTATGTATATTTTGATTAGTAAAGCGGGTTATAATTTTATATTGAATTATTGGTTTAGTTGCAAATAGTGCAATAAGTTTATAACGACGGAAATACGTCGTTACGATCATCGTGTCAATTATTTTTCCTTTACGGACGGCCAATTATCTTCCTCCATCATCCGTCGTCCGAGGAGAGGTGTTTAACGTATGCCCAGGGAATCACGAGAATCTGCACAGACAAAAAGGTTGGGCGACCTCCTGGTGGAGGACGGAATTCTGACCCTTGACAATCTTGATGAAGCTCTCAAGGTGCAGAGACAGACTGGAAAGCGGATTGGCGAAGTAGTTCGGGACCTCGAGATGGTTGTCGAGTCGCAATTGCTCGACGCACTTGCCAGGCAGCTTGATGTGGAGAAATACGATTTCAGCACTGACCCGGTCGATCGTGAAGTCGCCTCGCTCGTTGACCCCGATCTGATAATGCGGCATAAAGCCATGCCTGTTCGGATTGAGGGAAACGAACTGTGGGTTGCCATGGAAGACCCGTTGAACCTGATGGCTATCGACGATTTCCGTCTTGCCTCAGGTTATGACATCCGCCCCATGATCTGTTCCCGCGGTGCATTGGAACGTGTTTATAATGAACTGTTCGGTGTAAGCCACGAGGCGCAGAAGCATATCGAGGACTGGAAACGCCAAGCGATGAAGGATGGGACCAATATCAAGGATCTCCTTAAAGAGACAAGGGGTCTCAGTGATATCGAGGACGCTCCCATCGTGCGATTCGTCGAGTCCATCCTCGAAGGTGCCGTTGACCAGCGCGCATCGGACGTCCACCTCGAACCCAAAGAGGACAAGATGATCGTCCGTTATCGTGTGGACGGCCTGCTGCATCGTGTGATGACCGTACCCCGTGCAGCTCAGGCAGCGGTTATCGCGCGTCTCAAGATCCTTGCGGGTCTTGACACCTCGGAGCGTCGCCGGCCGCAGGACGGTCGTATCGACCTCAAGGTCCGTGATGCCGCATACGATATCCGATTCAGCACACTGCCGACGCTTTACGGTGAGAAGATCGTGATGCGCCTGCTCGATAAGACCAACATCTCCTTCACACTGAAACAACTTGGTTTTGAGGATGATGATCTCGTTACCTGGGAAGATATAATCCACAAACCCCACGGTATCATCTACCTGACGGGCCCGACCGGTTCCGGTAAGTCCACCACGCTGATCGCATCATTGGCAACGATTGCATCCGAGAAAATCAACGTGGTCACGGTTGAGGACCCGATCGAATACCAGCTTCCCACGATCAACCAGGTGCAGGTTAACAGGAAGGTTGATTTCTCGTTCCCCCAGGCATTGCGTTCGATTGTCCGCCAGGACCCCGATGTGATAATGGTCGGTGAGACCCGTGACCGTGAAACCGCCGAACTTGCAATCAACGCGGCACTCACGGGCCACCTTGTGTTCAGCACCCTGCATACCAACGACGCTTCAGGTGGTATCATCCGGCTTAACAATATGGGTATCGAAAGATTCCTCATCGTCGCTTCGGTAAACGCGATTGTCGCCCAGCGCCTTTGCAGGCTGCTTTGTAAGAATTGCCGCCAGCTCTATGAACCGAGCGTAAATGAACTGGAAATTATCAAACCGTACCTCACCAACCTTGACGGCAATCTCAACAATATGAAACTCTATCGGGCGAAGGGTTGCGAGATGTGCCATAACCACGGTTACTATGGCCGTACCGCGATCTGCGAAATTTTGGATATGACCCGTGAAGTACGCGATCTCGTGATGTCGAATGCAAGCGTGCAAGAGATCAAGCGCCGTGCAAGAAGTGAGGGTATGAGCACGCTGTTTGAAGCCGGTTTGAAAAAAGTCCTTAAGGGCGCAACCAGCATGGAAGAGCTTTTCAGGGTGGCTCATCCCGAGGAAGACGAATCATCCGAAATCACCTCGGCGCGTGAAAAACCGCTGCTGGACGAGCTGCCGCCGGAGATTCTCAGCATTACATAGTCGTGTCATTTTATAGCAACAAGATATAGCTCATGAGAGGAATACGAATTAGATGGATTACACTATAGTTGACCTATTGATTGAACTGGCCGAGAGGCAGGCCAGCGACCTGCACATCACGGTTGGTGTTCCGCCCACCCTGAGGATTCACGGCCGGCTTGTACGCCTGGATTATCCGCCACTCACCCCGGAGGATACCAGGGGTCTTGCCTTCTCGATCATGCGCGAGGATCAGCGTAAACGTCTTGAGAAGGAGAAGGAGATAGACTTCGGTTACTCCCAGAAAGGTATCGGGCGTTTCCGTTGCAACGGGTATTGGCAGAAGGGCAGCATTGGTCTGGCCATGAGGTCCATCCCGGAGCGTATCCCGACCATGGAAGAGCTGTTGATTCCGGAGATTATGAAGGACGTTATCAACGAACCCCGCGGCCTCGTTCTGGTAACCGGTCCGACGGGTTCCGGTAAAACGACATCTCTCGCGGCGATGCTGAACGTCATCAATGAAACCAAGGATCTTCATATCATCACCCTGGAAGACCCGATTGAGTATGTTCACGAGCATAAGCTGTCCAACTTCAACCAGCGCGAGATAGGCGAGGATACGCTGTCATTCTACGGCGCACTGGTACGCGCCCTGCGCCAGGACCCGGATGTCATACTCGTTGGTGAGATGCGCGACCTCGAAACCATCGCGACCGCCATCACCGCTGCTGAGACCGGCCATCTTGTCTTTGCCACGTTACACACGAACAACGCACCGATGACCATTGACCGAATCATCGACGTGTTCCCCTTCGGCCAGCAGGACCAGATCCGCGCGCAGCTCGCAAACTGTCTCCAGGCGGTTATCAGCCAGTTGTTGCTGCCGCGTTCTGACGGCAATGGCCGGATCGCGGCATTTGAGATAATGCTTAACATCCCGGCTATCAGGAACCTCATCAGGGAGCGGAAGCTGTTCCAGATTCACTCGACCATGATGACCCACGCCAAGCTGGGCATGATTACAATGGACCAGAGTCTCAGGGACTACTACTTCGAGCGGAAGATCACACTTGAAACGGCCATGGCCGCGGCGAATAATCCATCCAACCTGCAGAGACTTATCGCATCAGGTCCGGGTGGTGTAACCGAGGAAGCGGATACCGATACCGAGTACTCGCGAACTTAAACCGGCGTTTGCGGCAATAATGCCGCGGCTCATTGACATAACGGGATGGTTGAGGTATATATCTTAATGATACCTCCTGATCGCATCCTGCCGATGCGAACTTTCCCGGAAAACATTGAAAACCTTTGCACGAGTTATGATTCCGCATATTGCGGAGATTATTGAATAATATGGCATGGGTTGGCTGGTATCCGGGAATTTACCGGGATACCGTTTATGTTCAGTTATTACCGAGGTTGGTGAAACAAGTTGAGGAAATTTGTTTTCGTAGCGAGAGACGGGTCTGGAAATACAGTAAAGAACGTGGTCGAGGCCGACAACCCCCATTCGGTGGTTGAGACGCTTACCCGCGAGGGATACTTCGTCCTCAAGGTTTACGAAAAGAGGACCCTGAAGTGGAGCCCATGGGATATCGTCGATAGATTCACCAAGGTTGGCCTGAAGCTGTTAACGATCGCATCTCGCCAGATGGCCCTGCTTATCAACGCGGGCCTGACAATTTCCGAAACCCTCGATACCGTAGAAGAACAGACACAGCAGAGGAAATTCTCAAACATCGTGCACGCTGTTCGTATGGATGTACAATCAGGAAAGACCCTTGCTGAAGCGTTCAGGAAACACCCCTCGGCGTTCTCGAACTTCTTCGTTGCGATGGTTCACGCCGGTGAAATCGGTGGTGTGCTCGACCGGATCCTCGAACGTGTGGCGTCGTTCTATGAGAACGAGCTTGAGCTGAGGCACAAGGTTAAGTCGGCGATGGTCTATCCGGTACTTGTTACCATAATTGCCCTTGGTATCACCTTATTCATGCTTATGTATATCGTGCCGCAGTTCGCCGAGTTCTACAAGGACTTCTCCGGTGGCCAGGCGCAGCTTCCTGAATTAACCCAGAGGATGCTCGAGATTTCGGAAGAAGTGCGGTATCACTGGTACTACTACACCATCATCCCGGCTATTGCCATTATTTTCCTATGGAAATTCCGTGGCACGAAGTGGGGACACAAGGTATTTGACCCTGTAGTCCTCAGGATTCCAATTTTCGGTCCCCTTGCAAGGAAGGTGGCAATCACGCGATTCAGCCGGACATTGGGAACGTTGCAGGAATCGGGCGTGCCGCTCATCGAAGCGCTTGAAGTTACACGCGATACGTCGAACAACGTCGTTTTCGCCAACGCAATAGATTACGTACGTGACCGTATCAGGGAAGGTGAATCGATCAACGCGCCCATGAAGCGCACAAGGCAGTTCCCGCCTATGGTTACCAACCTTATTGCGGTTGGTGAGGATGCGGGTAACCTTGAACAGATGCTTTACAAGCTTTCGGACTATTACGATACTGAGATCGATGCTACCATGAATGGTCTCGCGAGTCTTATCGAGCCGCTTCTGATCATCGTCATCGGTAGTCTCGTTGGTGTTATCGTAATCAGTCTCTACCTTCCCATCTTCAACTTGGTTAACATCATCAAGTAGGGAAGACGCGGAGTTAATATGGATGTATTGTGCATCTTCAATAGATCGAGTTTTGGGTAAAGTGACAGAATCCAGATTGAGGTGAAATAGTTGGCTGATCCACGTTCGGTAAGAAACCTGCTGAACCTTATGTACGAAAAGGGTGCCAGCGACCTCCACATCGGGGTCGACAGACCGCCCTGGTTGCGTATTGACGGTATCCTTAAGCCCACCGACCTTCCGAAGTTGAATACGGTGGACCTTGAGGACTTTTCGCGGATCCTGCTCGGTCCGAAAAGGGAGTTCCTCATCGACGAGCAGAACGAGATCGACTTCTCATATGCTCCCGAGGACTTTCCGGGACGATTCAGGGTAAACCTGTTCAGGCAGCGCGGTGAGATATCAGTCGCCCTGAGGCTGGTGACCTATCATATTCCCACCTTCGAGGAACTGAACCTTCCGCCGATCATCCCGCAGGTTGCCCTGGCTGAAAGAGGAATC
>CBDVBS010000113.1:0-9622 GCA_965372275.1 uncultured bacterium
CACCCGGCTTCACAAAAGCGATACAATCCTTAAACAAGCGCCATTGGGGACAGTCTCGAATGTCGCTTTTCTAAGAGACCTTACGATTGCTACTACAAAAACAATATCTGGTAGCCCGGGGCTACCAGGACTGGGTTTATTATCAGTGGCATTTAAACAAGAATAGGTGACTGTCCCTATTTTCCCAGGGCCAGGTTGATAAGATGATTAACAATTATAAGTTGTGAATTGCGATATTCAGGAAGCAATGTCATTTCGGGCCCGGAAAGATCACCATCATCCAGCCTGCTTCCCGCAAGAGCTTCAAATGTAAAACGTGATGGTTCCGAGTATTCATCAGATTTCTCTAAAGTGAACTCCCCGCCGGGTTCTGTTTGCGATTCAAGAAATTCAGCAACCGATGCGGCACATTTCAATCCGGAATAGACGTCCATCAAAAGCTCGTTACCAACAAGGATACCCTCCCCTTCCCCCAGGTGTGCACTTTCACCAGTAGCATAGATGTTGGGGATGTCCGTCCGATAATTGGAATCGATTCGCAGTCCCCCGAGATGACGTTTTGCGAACGGTTTGTCCTCATAAAAATGAATGATGTCCGGGGATACATTATCCTCTGAAGGACGTTCAGCTATGACAGGTTGGTTCCCGTCCTCCCAAGTGTACATATGAGGGTTGATCCATTTCGCACCCTTCCTGTGAGCGGCAACCACCGGCCCGTAGTCATCAGCGATACCCCGGCATTCTCCGAATATCGGGAGCGGACTACCGGTTGCAATAACGACCGCATCATAGTGCTGTGATGAAACCTTCATCGATTTTATTTCGATAGAAACCAACCCGATACACGAATTGTTTTCATCGAGAATGAAATCCAACACCTCGCGGTATTCACATCTCATCAACCTGCCCGCTTTTTCCCAGCGGCGTGCCTGGTCGCACAGAACGCGGTGGATATGACATCCTGTTTCATCACCAGCCGCTGCCGTCCGCGGATAGTTTGAGCCGGGAGCGGTGGTGTATTTGATCCGCCCGGTAGATTCGCGTTCAAACGGTACACCGAGCCTGTCGAGAAGATTGACAACACCGGGGGCATCGTTGCACATATCCCTGTGGAATTCGGCATCTGCATCCCCACCGGACACGGCCATCGAATCGTCGAAATGCGTTTGAGGGGAATTCACTTCACCGATCGGCGGGGTTGCATTGATGCCATCTTTATTGAACGGCACATATCTCTCAACCGGACGTGGCGAATAGAGATCGACATGTATCCCCGCATCGGCGAGGGACATCGCGCAGGCAAGGGATGCTATACGTCCGCCGATCACCGCTATTTTGTATGTTTCATTCAATTCTTATATGTCCACTCCCTGATGATCGTGGCTCGGATAATTCCAGGTTTAGTAGAAAGCCTGCACTGCAACGTTACCCACGTACGCAAGCACCAAAAACACGATCGCTCCCGCCCATACCGCGATGCGCCGGGTTCGTGCTGTCGTCGCGATGCCCCATGTTATACAAAAACCCACTAAGCCGTTCCCGCAATGAAATGCAGCGGCGGTAACTCCAAGAGTATAGAGCACCATGAACGTGTGATCCTTCATCAGCTCCCGGACGACATCATATGCCGACACGCCGAGGGCTGCTTCACCCGTCGCGGTAAACCGTACGTGCAGCCACAGGAAATACGTGTGAATCATCAGGAACACGGCGAGATAGTAGCCGGTATATCGCTGGGCCATGTAACGCCAGTTCGCCGTGAAGGGATACATGAACGGATTGTTACGGCTGCGTACCGCGATGGTGATCCCATAGATCGCATGAAACAGCAGCGGGAGTACTATCACGATAATCTCGAACGGCACGAGGAGGGGGATACGCGTGATGGTTGACTGCACGGCGTCGTAAGCGGGCTTACCGGATGCCGCTGTCGCACCGATGATCAGATGAATTATCAGAAATAAGCTCAAGGGCACAACCCCAATGAGGCTATGCAGTCGCCGCAGTATGAGATGCGCGGGTACATACCGCCCGGTCCGTCTAAGGCTGCTCTCCTCCAGCTTATTTCCGATATTCAAAGTCATCCCCGCTATTTTAGAACGTATCGCATACGAATTCCAATTTACGTGAGAACCGGGCGCATGCTATTCCTCTAAATCCTATTACTAACCAGCGAAAAATCATCTAACAAGTATAGATATAACAGCGAGCGAGGAGAGCTATGAGAATTAATTTCATCCAAACGTTGCTGCTTTTTGCAATCATTATTTCAATCATAGGTTGTTCAGGCTCCCAGAACGATCCTGTCACCAACACCCCATTGACCGACCGCGCATCATTCGATGCATCGACTTCCCATCAAACCTGGGGATTATGGCAGTTCATCGCCGATCCTGATAATGAAACACTGGACATCGTCCAACTCAGGGGCGTCCAGATACATCTCAACGCACTCCGCTTTCTCGAACCGCCACCGCTGACATACCTTACTCTTGAAAGTGTGCAGTTCAACGGCAACATCATCGAAGTTGACATAGGGTTGAGGCATCCATTCTTGGGATTAACTCAATTCACCGGCTTCGATGTATGCGGAATACTCATCACCGATGGTTCCGTCTCCGGTTTCGATGACCCCGATCTCGTGTTGGCCGGTGAAGGTGACACGCGGCTGCTGAATCCCGATGGCCTTTCACGATGGTGGAATCCGGCCGAGTTCCCGGTCAACGAAGGGACAATATTTTCCTACAACGACGGCCTGTTGGGCGCACCCGATTCATTGGCCGACTACAGCAGCACTTTGAATGGATACAAATATTTCGCCGACGATTTGGTCAACCCGGATGACCCGATGGATGTCCTGTCGTTGGATGGACGCGGTATGTTCAGCCCCGGCCAGAAGAATATACGTCACTACACCATCGAGCTCGGCACCGATGGGCTCGTCTTCAACTATGCCATCGACGCTTGCTGGAAGAAACCCCCGGGCGATCCGCCGTACACTGTACCGGATGATTTCGCGGCGGAGGCGAACAGGCAGGAGGCATATCGGATCACCATCAACGAGGTTGAGAACACCCTCTGGGCTGAAGGAACTGTGTCCGGCGGCGAGTTGAACCTGTTGATAAATATCTATGACTGGTTCGATGCCGGGTTAAATACCGTGCAGGTCGAATCAGGCGGGAACTTTGATACAGTGTTAACGGCATCACCGGTTGATGGCGGTGTGGGTTATTCGACTTATCAGATCGACATCGCCGATGCATACCCGGTTACAGCCGGTGAGATCGATATATTAATAACCGTGGTTTCTGACGCTGTCGGGTACGGCGGTCTGCTTCCGGGCGAAACCGTGAACGCATATTTTTTCTACACCACGACGGTCGATGATGAACAACCTGAAGAACCACCGGAAGATCCGGGGTGGCTCCAGGGTTATTTCAATTCGCAGAATCACAACTGGAATCCTTCGAGTACTATCGAGCTTCCACTCACAGAAGTGTGGAGCGTAAATACGACCAGGGCCAGTCACAGACCGCCGGTCGTCAGGGGTGACCAGTTGTGGATTACGGCATCCGATGGATGGCTGCAGAGTTATGACGCCACCGATGGTTCATTCCTGTGGGAGAAGGACATCAAAACCGCGGGGTCGTTCTGGGCCGGATGTAATCCGCTGATATGGGGTGATAAAGTTATTGAAGGCGGTAACGGTATTTTCTGCTTCGATGCTGAAACCGGTGCTGGGCCCGACTGGGTATTCATGGAAGGAAGCGATTTCCTGCATATGGGCGGCGTCATCGTGGGCGACACATGCTTCTGGCGATCATGTCATAACCAGTTCTATTCGATCGATCTGACAACCGGCACGCAGAACTGGAGCGCATCAGGCTCCACTTTCCCGTTGTTCAATCCCGGAGCGAATGAAGATTATGTTCTCTATCCTTCCGGCAACAGTATATATTGCTATACAACATCCGGCAGTCTGAATTGGAGCATGAATATCGGCGGTAATTTCTATGGCGGGCCGCTGATCCATGAAGGGAAAGCGTATTTCGGCTACTACGAACTCAGATGCGTGGATATCGCCACCGGCATTGTCGATTGGACTTTGCCATATGACTCGGGTTATTCCTTCAGCCGCAGCGTTGTATTAGCGGATGACAAGATTTGCGCTATGGCGAGAATCGGCAGCTACCCGCAGCGGTTATACTGCGCGGATCTTGATGGTAATCTCCAGTGGACGCACGATTTCGAACTTTGCCAGACCACCGGAGTCTATTCAAACGGCTACTATTTCACTTGCGGACGCGATCAGGGTTCATCCGTTTACCAGCTTATCGCAATTGACATGACGGATGGGACAACCGCCCAGACAATCGGTTCACTCGGTAATTACTGGGGTGGTATCGCATGCACAAATGACAGGCTCTACTTTGCCGACAACAGCTCCGGATTGTATTGTTACGAGTAATTGAATTGATACGCATGACAGGGCGGGATATTTCCACGGGCAAGGTAAACGCCTTGCCCGTTTTTCTGCTTTAATTCCAAGTTATTCCTTACAATTACAATCGCATAAGTCGGATTCATTGAGCCGATTCGGGTGTTCATTGCATTGTTACAAACGCCTGTGTCTGCTACAATATCGGCCATCGCGGGGGAGCGAAGAAGCTTCCCCTGAAAGAGAAGGTAACGAATGAATCAGTACCCGCATGAGGGCCGAGTTTCGGTGATCGTGAAGATCGTCGGAAGACGCTGGCTGCTTATCGCCATAATCGGACTTACAGCGATGATCATCACGTTCATGATCAATTTCTTTTTCATCGACCGAACCTACAGGGCGTCGGTGAAGATCATATATCCCCTCAAGCGAAGTACCGGCTTCATCAAGAGCAACCTCGGCGCGCTCGACCTTCCCATGCGCGGGTTCAATACAATCCTCAATATCGAACCCACCACCTACAACCACACCGCGATAATCGGGAGCAGGAGCGTGCGTGAAAAAGTGGTCGATGAACTCGACCTTGTCAGCCACTACGGCAAACGCCTGAAAAATAAGGACCCGGAGATAAGGCGGCAGGGTGCCGTGAAAATGCTCAGGCGGAACACACTCATCAACGATACCGTGAAAGGCGCCTTAGTTGTGTCGGTGAAAGATCACGATCCGAAAATGGCCGCGACGATAGCCAATGAAACGATCAATGCAACAGAAGAAAAACTCAACGAGCTTTATAACGAAGCAAACACGAACATGGTCAACTTCCTCAGGAACCGGCGGGATGAAGTCCTGGAAGAACTGATTGCTGCTGAGGATGTAATAAGGCAGAAAAAGGAATTGACCGGTATACTATCCCTCAATTCCCAATCTGAGAATCTGATCTCGACATTCGCCGAACTCGAACAGGCCCGGATGCAGGCGGAAGTTGAATACCGTTATGTGATCGAATCCCTCAGGGCAACCCAGGACTTCTCGGATGAAGTGAGGGATTACTTAGCGGCGATCGAAAAAGGAGACATCGATCTCTCGACGCCCTATTCGGCCTATCTCATCGGCGGGACCGATAATGTACCGCCCCAGCCTCAGCCGGTTTCGAAAGCGCTTGAGGATCAGACGATAGCATCGCTTCGCATTAACCTGACCAAGCTCGAGCTCGAACTGGCGACAAAGCGTCTGGCATTCACGGATGAGCATCCCGAAGTCATCGTTATGCAGGAACAGGTCATGGATGCACGCAAGGCACTCTATGAAGAGATGGCGAAATACTACGATGCATCCATCACCACTCTTGAAATCGAGAGCATCGGTTACAGGGCGCAGGTCGATGTTATCGACGGCGTTATGTCGGAATTCGAAGAACGTATGGACGCATACCCCGCTGAAGAGAAAGAGCTCCTTGAACTCGACCGGGCCAAAAAAATAAGGGAAAGCGTGCTGATGGTCATCGAGCAGGAACTGGAGGAAGCCGAAATCAGGGCCAAGAAAATCGAAATGCCGTTCACCCTGCTTGATGAAGCCCTTCCACCGCGTAAACCGATAGCCCCGAGACTGATTGTCAACACGGTGGTGGCGGGAGCCATCTCGATATGGCTCACTCTCTATATAGTATTCTGGATCGAGACGCGCGCGCGCCGTAAGGCAGCGATGGAAGCCGTCAAAGAAACGTCGTGAACCCCTTGAAACATCCCGTTTACCGTTTCCTGATGAAGCGCCTGATGGCGTGGGAATTCTTCATCGGTTTCATGACCCTCGCCCTTTTCTGGGGCGTTATTTATATGAAGGGTTATGAGATGGCCACGGTTACGGTGGCCGGGCTTGCCGTACTCGTGATGTGTATCGTCTCACCAAGGGGCGCTTTCTATGTGACCATCGTACTGGTCTATACCGAATCCCTCTTCGGCGCCTTCAACACGGTGGCGGTGGTATCGAAGAACTTCAGGATCGTCGGCTATGAACCCATGCTTGAATCGGCATTCTTCTTCATTATTTTCCCGGGGATAATCATCGCCGTAATCCTGGGGTACATCATAAGCAGGTTCGCCTCCAACCAGAAGCCGTTCGGTATGCTCACTACCGAATACATCATGCTCGTACCGCCGCTGCTGGTATTCACTTTCGTGCCAATGTCTATCGCCCTCGATCATCCAATATTACCGATAGTCGCCGACAGTCTTCCAGGGTTGTTTTTCATCCTGGGAATAATCAGCGCGCGTGTTTTCTTTCCCATAAAAGGGATGTTCTTCCTCATGCTCAACGCCCTGTGTATCGGGAATCATGCGATCGGTTTTGGTTTCCTCATCTACACCTCACTCACAGGGCTGATCGGGGAGAATCCGCTGTTCGTGGTATGGTCCGGTCGCATTTTGATGGGCCCGACCGATTTCAATATTTTCCTGACGCCCATATGTTTAGCCGTCATCCTTTACTGCAAAAAGGATGTAAGCAAAGGCTGGATGATATTCTACAATTTCTCGTTCTGGGCATTCTTCCTGCGGCTCGTGATAAGTCTTTACCGGGGGCCGATCGCGGCGATGTTCCTCGCGTTCATCGTTCTCTACTTCCTTGCCTCGCCGGAAATACGTCCCCGGATGCGACGCTTCTTCATACGCATGTTCATCAGCATCGTCATATTCGTCATCCTGTTTATAACCATCTTCCCGCTCGGCGGTATGATGCTCAACGCGATTTTCGTCGAACGCTTCACCGGTATCTTTAAGACGGGTGAAAAACACGAGGCTTCGAAGCTGTCGCTCGCCTTCCGCGTGCAGGAAACGGAGGTGACATGGCGGGAGATCACCGAATTCCCCATCTTCGGCCACGGCCCCGGCGCGGAACTTGAATTCAGGACACAGGTCAGACATTCAGCCGAGAAACGGGCATATGTCCATAACGGCTACCTCTGGCTGTGGCACAAGTTCGGCATACTCGGGCCGATAAGCATAATTCTGTTTCTACTATCGCCGTTCATACGCGGTCTGCAACTGAGGCGAAAGAAACTGAGCAATGTTGAAACATGTTTTCTGCATGGGGTCATGGCTACAACCGTAAGCATTTTCCCCGCGATCGTCACCAACTCGATCATCGCGCGTCCCCAGGGATTGATCATGCTCGTCTTCTGTTTCATGGTGCTCCTCACCATAGAACGGCGCGTCTTGCGCGACGAAGGCATCGACATCGACCATTACCTGTAATTCCAAACTGAGATCAATATTTTAAAACCCGCCTTGCGGCGGGTATTTCCAATCATAATATTTCCCAAACATATTCCTGAAACGCAAACAAGCACAAAGCAGAATTCTTACCCTCCAGCGAGACCCCTGCCCCACTCAAGCAGCACATCCCTTGGTACACCTAAGCATTCTTTGCTTTGCAGTAATCCATCGGCATCAAGATAGTAAAACCGGGCAATGGAATACAGATCCCCATTATGCCCGGTATAAACTTCATAGGCGTAATTACCGGGATAATCACCAATCTCGCTGGGCTTAGGAAGAGCTGGGACATAGTATGGATTGGTTTTGTGCGTTTCGGGAGTTTCGGTTTCAACAAGCGGTACTTTCGTCATTTCCTGACCAGTGTATGGGTTAATCCAGACCTTGGGATTTCGAGAGCCAAGCCAATTGATATATGAATCCAATGACGGGGGAATCTCATCATGACATGGTGAATAACAGTCCATTAAATAATCGACCTGGTCCTCAACCATCAACACCCTGACCGCGGCATCAGGTAATTCAGCATACCCAAATGTTGCCCTGATCTCCGCATAAGGAGGAGGGTCATAATGCACCTCTTCAAAGGCCTCAATCTTCTCCGTTCTGCCGTTGAACTTTTGTCGAGTCAACTGTTCTTCCGGAATTATCCAGTTACCCGATGAAACCAGTTGTTCATCATACTTGGGCTCAGACGGATCGTAATGCAATATCTGGCCAGGCTCACCGGGATTCATGTCGCCCATGTAGATATAGACTTCACCCGGGCTGTATTCTTTTGAAAAGGTCATTTTCTTACCCGTGAACGGGTTAACAGGTTCAATAATAAATATACCGTCGTCTATCATCGTTGGCCCCGTCACCGGAGCTGTAGTTCCGGGAAACATTACCACCCATTTCATGGCCACGCTGAGCATGTGGACAATGGAATCGCGCTTCAGGGATTTTCCCTTTGCTATGTCAATCGCTGATTCCCTGTCCGGTTCCATTATCATGGCGCTACCTGATTGGGACTTATCCGCCACGCCTTCCTGCCTGCCTTGTGTTGAGCAGGATGTTATGGATATAATTACCGCAAATGTGCAAATTAATACAAAAGCCTTTAGTTTATAATCGCATTTCATGGTATTCCTCCATTATCTTAATATCATTGCGAAATCACATTTATTGACAACATATATATCCATCAAGCATATGTTGAAGAAGTGTACCGCTTGGGCAAATAAGAGGCGGATAATAAATAAGATCCGCTTGATTACTGGAATTATTGATAACCCCATACCACCAACTGTTGCATCCGGAATACTGAGATGAAAGAATTATAACACCTCTGGTGCATAACCGGCCTATCCTCATCCTTTCGCCGGCACATGTATCTCCCTGATCGAAGTATATCCAGAATGATCCATAAAGACACACCGGATTATAATATAACTCGATCGGCGTTTGATCATCTCCAAAAGAACATTCAGGGACAGGGACGGCCCACGGCCACCAGCTATTATAGACGTTTAAATTCCTGATAGTAAACTGCTCTATCTCACCAGTTTCATAGCAATATAGTCCTATACCCGTGAATTTTGCGTTGTAAGTAAACCACTCATGAACCGCGTTAGTAATGGAGTTAGGGTTTCTGTCACATTGATGACCTGAGCTTGGACCACCAGCTTCACAAGGATTCCACCCAAAAACAACGGTGTTAGAGCACACCAGCAACACAACGATCAACGTCAGCTTAAACAGGAACTTACACATAAGTACCTCCCTCTGTTGGATGAAGATCAATCAGATTCAAATATACAATTGCCGAAAACACATTCCATAAATGAACATAACACAGGGGGGGGGGGGGATGTCAAAACTCAAAATAAAAATATTCCCCATTATTTTTGGTTTTTGGGGAACCTGTTCCCGA
>CBDVBS010000114.1:0-9592 GCA_965372275.1 uncultured bacterium
CAACAAATAAATCCACAAATCATGCGGACAGGATGTCCGCGCTCCAAGGGATGAAATATGCGGTTCCAGCCTGATGGAAAGAATACTTTGTAAACGGAATTGGAATGAATCCTGATGGCACGGTCTGTCCGAGTCTTCGAGGGCTGACCGTGGATTATTCAGGGATTACGCACTAAGACCACGGTCAGCTCGAAGACTCACAGACCGTGCCATCATTCACCTGTAATTCATGCAATGTTGGGGTATAATATCTTTTTGGGCGGCAGTTCGCCCGCTTTCTATCCCCCAATAGTATAATAATGGGGGATATGCGCTAAGGTCACAGGACACGTATGTCAATAACTGAAGAACAACTTGCAAAGAAACTCGATCAATGGGACATGGAAGTCAGCGACGAGCTTCCCGTCGGGATGAAACAGATTCTCGCGACCTACGCCCAGTTCGACAAGAAGACCGACATAGATCTCATCCTTCGGGCCTACAATTTCGCCGACAAAGCCCACCACGGGATGATGCGCAAATCCGGTGATCCATATATATCGCACCCGGTGGAAGTCGTACGCATACTTGCCCACCTGAAACTCGATCCCCCTTCGATTGCCGCAGGTCTCCTGCATGACACTGTAGAGGATACCGATGTGACACTGCAGGATATCGAGAAGGCGTTCGGCAAAGAGATCAGGAACCTCGTTGACGGTGTTACGAAACTCGGCCGCGTGGAATTTCCCCAATTGAAGGACTTGCGCGCCGAGGCCCTAAAGAAGCTGTTCTTCGCGATGGCCGAAGAGATACGGGTGGTACTCATCAAACTGGCCGACCGGCTTCACAATATGAGGACTCTTGAATTTCTCAGCCCTGAAAGCCGTATTTCGATAGCACGCGAGACACTCGATTTCTATTCCCCTCTTGCCCACAGGCTGGGCATACACCAGGTAAAAGGGCAACTCGAGGACCTTGCATTCAAATACATCGAACCCAATGCTTACAGCAAACTCATCGAGAAATTTGATATGACGCGCCAGGAGCGGGAAGCATACCTGAAAGAGGTTGTGGTAGCCCTCGAATTACTCCTCACTCGCGGCGGGATCAAGGCCAAGGTGCAAGGCCGGGCAAAGTACCTGTATTCCATACACCAAAAGATGCTTGAGCAGGGGCTCGAATATCATGAGCTCACCGACCTTACCGCGATCAGGGTAATTACTGAGAATGTCAAAGACTGCTATATGACTCTTGGTGAAATTCATTCCGTTTACAAACTTATAAACGAAAAGCTGAAGGACTACATCGGGCAGCCCAAGGAGAACGGTTACAGGTCGCTGCATACCACCATCATCGGCCCCAGGGTGAAACCGGTCGAGATCCAGATTCGCACGAGTGAAATGCACGAAGAGTGCGAATTCGGTATCGCGGCTCACTGGCGCTACAAGGAGAAACGCGGCTCCATCAGCGACCTCGATATCAAACTGAGATGGATTCGCGAAATGCTCGAAGGGCAGGATGAAACAGGCGACGCCCGTTCGTTCGTTGACAGCGTCAAGCTCGAACTCTACACCGACGAGGTTTTTGTTTTTACTCCGAAAGGCGATGTCATCTCGCTCCCAAAGGGTTCGACACCCATCGATTTTGCATATCGAATCCACACCGATGTCGGTCATCGTTGCCACGGCGCGCGCGTGAGCAGCCGGATGGTGCCGCTCAGTACTCCCCTTGAGAACGGTCAGATCGTGGAGATCCTCACCACGAAACGAAAAAAAGGACCTTCGCGGGACTGGCTCGGTTTCGTGGGTTCGCGTTATGCCGCCCAGAAGATCAGGTACTGGTTCAGAAGGGAAAGCGAAGACGAACAGATATCCCTTGGCAGGGAACTGTTGGCCAAGGAAGAGAAGCTGCTGGGACTTGTGAACGTCAAAGTGACGGATTCCGAACATCTGAAGAGAGAACTCACGCATTACGGCCTTAAGACAATCGACGGTTTCTACGCCGCTATCGGACGCGGCGACCTGAGTCCCAAGCAGGTTCTCAACCGCATCCGGGCAAGGCTTAAGAGCAAACTGAAGCGCGAAAAGGCGGTCAGCATCGTCGAGGAGCAGGATACAAGCACCCAGGTTGAGGGAGATGCAAACAAGTTGGGCGTAATGATAGAGGGGCTCGACGATGTATGGGTACGTTTCGCGCGATGCTGCCGTCCAATACCCGGAGACAACGTCGTCGGATTCATAACCAAGGGACGCGGTATAACACTTCACCGCGAAACATGCCCCCAGTTGAGTTCTCCACTGCTTGATGTGGACAGGAAGGTCCCGGTGAGTTGGACGTCACAGTCAAATACAAGGTTTTCGGCCTACATCCAGGTCTGGGCCCTCGACAGGGTCGGCGTACTGAGGGATGTTACTGCAATAACCACCACGGCCGGCGCAAGTGTTGTCGGTATCCAGATGCATTTCGCCAAGAACAAGACCGTAAGGCTCGACATCACGGTCAAGGTGAGTAACACCACCGAGCTTAAACGTATATCCCGCCTGATACGCGGCGTTGACGATGTCCTCGATATCAAGCGCGTATTCGTATAATCAACTTTTCATTCACCCCGTATTCAGAATTAGGATTTATTTCCCGGCATCAGAATGCCGGGTTACATGAGATCAGAATGCCGGGGTATGCGATTCTTCAAGCCTGACCGTGAGGTGATATTTGAGTTATAATTACCCCACTATCCATAGGAGTGACCAATGCGCGCGGTTATCCAGCGAGTAGATGAAGCAAAGGTTGTGGTCGATGATAAAACCACGGGCGAGATAGGCACCGGCATCCTGGTATTCATTTCCATTGCCGCTGACGACACAGAGGAAGACATCAAGTGGATGGCCAACAAAATTGGCGGCCTGCGTCTGTTCACTGACGGCTTCGGTAAAATGAATTTCAGCGTACTCGACCTCGGTTACGAGGTGCTATCGGTAAGCCAGTTCACCCTCCACGGGCAGGTAAAAAAAGGATTTCGTCCATCTTTCTCAAAAGCGGCACCCCCGGAGAAAGGGAAAGAATTCTGGTACAAGTTCAATGATGAAATGCGAAAGTACGGTCTGCGTGTATGCGAGGGTATCTTCGGCGCGATGATGACAGTGCATATCGTCAACAATGGGCCGGTCACGATTATCGTGGATAGCAAGAAGGAGATCTAAAATATCATCCTGCATGAATAAAACCTTTCTTTTACAAATATTTGACTCAAGTTACGCATTTAAGACCCCTTCATAACACTTTCATTTGACTGAGGTGATATAATTTTCCAAGCGGGTTAACCGTTGGACGGCGTTCATGGCGCAATACACGACAGACGGAATAGTCATCGGCGGCAGCAAATTCGGCGAAGCCGACCGCATCATTCGCATCCTTACTAAGGAGCGCGGAAGGGTCTCAGCCATGGCAAAAGGTGTGCGCAGGAGCAAGTCGAAATTCTCGGGATGCCTGGAGCCGATGATGATGAATGCATTCCTTTTCGCCGAGGGGCGAAACATGGACACCGTATGCCAGGTCGAGAATATTCGCAGCTATTCGAATATCCGCTCAAGCTACGACCTCCTGTGCAGCGCCGGGAGTCTTCTCGAAGCGGCGGGGCAATTGACCGAGGAAGGGCTTCCCGATTTGATGACATATGAACTGCTGCTCGGTGCCCTCGATGCTCTCGACGCTGGTTCTTCCCCGGCACTTGTCGAATTGATATACAAAACAGGGCTTCTCCGGGGACACGGGATATTTCCCGACCTGACGGGATGCAATACCTGCGGCAAGACCCGCACCAGGGCGATCCATTTCGATAGCGTGCGGATGTCATTCATTTGCGATGATTGCGCCAAGACCCAGGGCATATACCATTCTATCCCGCGCAAGACCCTCGAAGGCCTGCATTGGGCTTCGGGGTGCCGGGTTAATACGGAAAGTGAAATCAACGGAATATTCATCGAGACAAATCCGCCGCCGAATGTCATGGATAATGTCGATGATGCGGTTAAACTCGCTGATGAAATGCTGTCGGCATTCCTGCAGAAAGGCTTAGGTAAATTCAGGAAACATAATAAATCTACGGGTAATACATAAACAGTTTTTATAGATATTAAAACGTGAATATGCTGATACGAAAAAAGAACAACCGGGAACACGCATCATTCAGGCTGAGTATTCTGTCTGCCTTCCTCCTGCTTGCCCTCTGCCTGATGTTCGGATGTTCGGACGAAAAGGGCCCGACGGTGCCGACTTCAACCGACGCACCGCTTGAAGTGACGATCGAACGTAATCAGGAAATCCGAATCGGCATGCTCACAATATGCCCTTCACCGAACCTGTTCTTCTCCATCACAAGGGGGATGTTTGATATCCAGCTCGGTGCCGAAACGACCTCATCCTTTACCGGGTTCGCGGGGCAGACATGGCAGGTCACGGCCACCGAAAGCAAAACGCTCCAACTGATCGATCAGGCCGGTAAGAAACATAGCATCCCCCAGGAATCCGTCACATTCAGACCGTCCGGGGACGCCGTTCAGGACGGTCATATACTCATCGGCGACAGCAAGAAATCCATGCGTTCTTACAGGGGCAGGTTTGAAGTTGTTATCGAGAATGACAAGCTGCTCGCGGTCAATATCGTGCCGATGTCTGAGTACCTGCTCGGAGTCGTTCCCGCCGAGATGCCACCAAGCTGGCCCGAGGACGCATTGAAGGCCCAGGCTGTCGCCTCAAGAAGCTATGCCTTCTATAACCTCGGACGCTTCGATTATCGCGGGTTTGACCTTGCAGATACCGTTGTCAGTCAGGCATATTCGGGAGTATTCGCCGAAAATGAAGCCACTACTAAGGCGGTCGTTGATACCGAGGGCGAAGTGCTCGTCTATGAAGGCAATCTCGCAAACTGCCTCTACAGTTCAACATGCGGCGGCAGGAGCGCTTCGGCGGCCGAGATATTCGGGCTCAACCACGATGTGCCATATCTTACCAGCGCGGAGGATATAGCCCCGTGGGATGATTATTACTGCCAGGAATCCCCGCTGTTCAGTTGGGAACGCTCATACGCGCGTGAAGACCTTACCGATGCGCTCCGTAAATCGGTATATACCGACCCCGGCAAGGCTCTCTCATCTCTCACGATCACTTCGCGTACGGACTCGGACTGGGTTGAGACCATATTCATCAGCGGCCAACGTGATCATATAGCTAATGCAAGTGATTTCAGAACTGCATTGAACAGGTATATAAATTCGATGGCGATGCCTTCGACGAATTTCGAACTCGATTTCGTCGACGGCATATATCACATCTCCGGCAAGGGGTTCGGCCACGGCGTCGGCCTGTGCCAATGGGGAGCCAAGGGTCGGGCGGAAAACGGGATTCACTATGACAACATCCTGAGGCACTACTATCACGGGTGTGAGATCGTAGAGATTTCCCGCGCCAAGGGTTTAACCTTCTACAGGAACGAAGATTTCTTCCTGATGCACAAACGTCCGCGCAAGAAGGGCGAGATAGAAGGCCTTGGCGAAGACTACCTCCCGCCTGAAGAAATTGATGTTGAGGACGAACCTGAATCCCCTGATGAATCCATCGAACCCGAATCAGCAGGTGAATAACCCGGTTCCTTATCCTGACTATCGCCATTTTCAATCCGTGTGCCACGGGCAAGCTCACCGATCATTATTGGATTCACATCAGGATGGCTTGCTTGCCCGTGTCTAACCATATGAGCCGTGTGCCACGCCCACGGCCGTCTTCGGCATTGGGCGTGTCTTTGTTATTAACCCATCCGTGTGCCACCGCTACTCAGCGTCTTCGCTGATAGCGGTGCTCTTTGCCATGTGCGCGCATCATCGGTCGCAGAGCGACCTATAGATACGCGCTACCCATAAAACCCGCTCTACAAAAAGATTTCCCGGCTTCAGAAAGCCGGGTTACATGAAATCAGAAAGACTTGTTACATGAGTAAAGACACTATTTGGAATTTTCTTGATCTCACCCACCCGCCTCTATGAAATAAACCCCGCCGGAAGTTGTATAATATCCCTGATGGTGTGATTTATGGATTCCAACGAAGACAACGGCAAAATCAAGGGCTTTGTTATACAACGCGAGGAAGCGGGCCTCTCCCCCATGGCGGCACGTTCATCCCAAAGCAAGGGACGTGCACGTGAGGAACAACCATGCTCGGTACGCACCGAGTACCAGCGTGATCGCGACCGGATCGTTCATTGCAAATCATTCCGACGCCTTTCACACAAAACCCAGGTGTTCATCGCACCGGAAGGGGATCACTTCCGCACCCGGCTGACACATACCCTCGAAGTGTCCCAGATAGCACGCACCATCAGCCGGGCGCTTGGACTGAACGAAGACCTCACCGAGGCGATTGCCCTCGGTCACGACCTCGGACACACGCCGTTCGGCCATATGGGTGAGCGAATACTCGATGAAACACTCCGTGAGCGTGGAAGCGAAAACGGATTCAGGCACCAGCTTCAGAGCGTTCGTGTTGTCGAACATCTTGAACATGATGGACGCGGGTTGAACCTGACATGGGAAACCATCGATGGAATAAAACATCATTCGAAGGGACTTGGGGATTACGATTTCACCGAGGACGACACCCCGAGCACCCCTGAGGGAAAAGTGGTCAAGATCGCCGACCGTATTGCGTATGTCAACCACGACCTCGAAGACGCATTCCGGGCCGGGCTGGTGCGCAGGGACGAGGTCCCGATGCTGTTCATCGGAAGCCTCGGGGATACGCCGCGTGATCGGATCAACCATATCGTGATCGATGTCATCACGCAAAGCCGCGAAGCCGCCAGGCTCACCGTAAGCCCGGATGTCAACGAGAGCATCAATCGCCTCAAGGATTTTCTCTTCGGTCGTGTCTATGCCCATCCCAAGGTGCAAGCCGAGGAAGAGCGTATTAGAAGCGTACTCAACGGCATCTTCGACAAACTGCATGGGAATAAAGAGACCGCGGTGAAATATCTCGGCAAATGGGTTGACGATGATTCCGAAAGGCTGATACAGGTCGCGGATTATATTTCGGGATGCACCGACCGCTTCGCGATGATGATATTCGAGCACATGTTCGTGCCGGGATTCTGGCGGCTGGAATTCTGATAAACCGCTACCTAAGGAAATCGGGACGTCCTGAAATAACGTATTGCCAAAGGCCGGGTTTTCTGATAAAGCTAAGATGGAAATCCAGGAAGCGTATTAACAACAGATGCCATTCATTCCGGAAACCGTAATAGATGAGATCCTGAGCAAGATAAATATCGTCGAATTTATCGGACGTTACCTGCCGCTTAAACGCGCGGGTTCTAACTACAAGGGGCTGTGCCCGTTCCATGCCGATAAGGACCCCTCATTCTCGGTGAGCATGGAAAAGGGCCTCTGGAAATGCTTCGGATGCGGACTCGGCGGAAATGTCATCACCTTCGTCCAGCATAAAGAGAGTCTCGACTTTCCCGATGCGGTACGTTTCATTGCCGATGCTTTCCAGATAAATATCCCGACCGCTAAGGGAGAAAAGCCCGGACGCACCAGGCTGCTATATTCGATCAACCGTCACGCCGAGGAATTCTTCACCAGGGTCTTGAAATCGAAATACGGCCGGTCCGTAAGGGAATATCTCAAGGAACGTGAGTTTGAGCGCGATACTATCGAAGCGTTCAACATCGGTGCGAGTCTTCCAGCCGAGATCCGCAACGGCCTTACCCGCGAATTGACCGGGCATGGATTCTCGCAGGAAGACATAATCGCCCTCGGTCTCGCGAAGGACGGGATGTATGGTCCTTACGATGCATACCGCGGGCGATTGATGTTCCCTATACGCGACGTCCTCACGCGCACAGTTGGATTCGGAGCACGTCTGCTCACCGGCACCGGGCCGAAATATATCAATTCACAGGAATCTCATATATTCAGGAAAGGCGAAGTCCTGTTCGGCATAGACAAGGCAAAATCGGGAATCAGGGAAGAGGGATACATCCTGTTGATGGAGGGCTACACCGATGTAATGCGCTGCCACCAGCACGGCCTTACCAATGCCGTGGCATCGATGGGCACGGCCCTTACCCAAAAACAGTCCCAGACCTTGAAACGATATTCGGATGACATCATCCTCTGTTTCGATGCCGACGATGCCGGGCAGAAAGCAGCCGAACGTTCACTGCCGGGACTTATCGACCTCGAAATGAAACCGCGCGTACTCCTCATCCCGAAAGGTGAAGACCCGGATTCGATTCTCAGGACCAAGGGGCTCGATGAGTTCAGGAAGATGCTGGAGCAGGCCGCCCATTTCATGGATTTCCTGCTGAATCGTGTAACCGGCGGCGAGGTCCCCACCGAGGTCGAGAAGAAAATAGAAGCTTTTCGCGCAATTATTCCCACATTCGAAGCAGTGCCGCACGCACACCTGCAGGCCGAATACCTCGAGCGGATTGCCCGTTCCCTCGCGGTCAATCCCGACATTCTCCGAGACGTGCTCAAATCCCACCGCCGGGGTATCAGGGAAACAGCGGATATGACCAACATCAAATTCCGCATCGAAGGCGAAAGCAAAGTCGAGCGGGAGTTCATCGCGGGACTGCTGAAACACCCGGGATTCATGGCGGAAACGCGAACCGGGATAGAGCCCGGCGATTTCACCGACACGCTGCACGCCGAAGTCTTTGCGATAATCAGCAAACCCTCATTCCCTCTCAGCACAAAGGGGTTGACCCTCCAGCCGGAAATATACGAGAACCAGAAAGTCTATTCCTTCATCGTTGACTGCGCATTCAGCGATACCGAAAGGGAGATCACCGAAAAGGATATGCGCTTCCTGCTGTTCAATATGATTGAACGCAAGATAAAGAATGAGAACCGCATAATCGAGCAGCATCTTCAGGATGGGGACGAAGGCAACACCGATCTTCAAGTGAAGCTTATCTCGAACCATGAAAAACTGAAAAAACTGAAAACTAAACTTCTTGGCTGAACCCCTTGCCCCATTCGACATGTTGTTATATATTTATTTGCCCCTTGGGCCCATAGCTCAGTTGGTTAGAGCCGCGGACTCATAATCCGTTGGTCGCAGGTTCGAGTCCTGCTGGGCCCATTTTCTTGAAACATCCACCCGGGACATCCGGGTTTTTTCTTTTGCAGCACTTAAACCAATCCCAGAATTAGCTTTATAATGATCGGGTAGTGCAGGTCTCCGACCTGCACGCCGCCCATACGTCGTTACGCAGGTCAAAGACCTGCGTTACCCGGCTTGCCACAAAAAGAGGAGTTGACGATGGGATTGACCTTTATAACTTCAAATAGGTTGAGCTTTTTGATATATTAAGAGCACAAACCATTCGGAGGTCGTGGGTTATGAAATCTGCATTAGTCATTACATCAATTCTTATTTCCACGCTGCTTTTCGCGGCACCCGCATTAGCCGGCGAGCAGAATACCGGCCTCGGCGTCATGTTCGGCTATTCTATCGTCGCGGGGAATGATGCCGTCGAGGATTTCGCCCTCGGGGTGAAGTACCGCCTTGACCGCTACGAATGCGCGATTGATTTCTTCCGCAGTGAATACC
>CBDVBS010000115.1:0-9578 GCA_965372275.1 uncultured bacterium
CCCGGCTTCATAAAAGCGATACAACCCTTAAACAAGTGCCATTGGGGACTGTCCCGATTATTTAGTGAGGGTTACTTATCGACTTTCTTGGGCGTCCCTGAGAGCGTGGGATCAACCAATTCCCTATGGTGTTCTCAAGTTTGATTAATCCTGATATCGATACGTAAGGCCGGCAGCGATTCAACACGAAATTTATTTCACTCTCTTCTGCATTACTTAGAACCATTTCCCGGAAATCTTCTCTCTGAGTTCCCTCTATCCAATTCTGAACCGGGATAAGTCCTGGATGTCCCAGCATAAGATCCCTCGCCGAGGACCATTGGTAATTACAGGGGTCATCGGTGATACCTGCCCGAACGGGATTAAGGCAGACATACTTGGCTACCCGCCATAAATAAAGATCCTCCGTCACGATAGACGAGAAATACCGGCTTTCCCAGAGGGAACCCTTACGGTCGGAGCTTTGGTTGAAATACTGGGCGTACCTGAACGAAATACCGTGCATCATTTCAATGAGAGCCTCCCGGCTACCGGGAAGCAGTAGCAGGTGAACATGATTACGCATAAAGCAGTACGCCATCAACTCACATTCGTTGATGTTGAGATAATGGATCAGCAATTCCTGAAACATCCCCAGATCGTATTCATCCCGGAAGATGTCCTGGCGGTTATGTCCCCGGTGAACACTATGATGGGGATAACCTGCTGCAATTACTCTTGCTCTTCTACTCATTATAGACCTCCTGAGTTATCCACATACTATATAGGCGCCGGTTTCACCCAAAACCTTACAAAAAAACCGGGACTGTCCCGGTTTTTCCGTTACTGATTTCACAAGCCGCTCTGGAAGGGGCTTGCAGAAGCACGAAAACCGGGACTGTCCCGAATTATTTTCATGCTCATACTTTTAGGTTAATATATGGGGGTGAGAGAGATGAAACTGAAGATACTGGAAGTGTCCGGGGCGACCGGTGATTGCATGCATAAACTTATTCACACCGCCGAAGCAATCACCGAATACCTGGCGGCACTCGGCAACAGCGTTGAAATAGATGATAAGACAGGCGAGGTTGTACGCAACGGTATGCCGAAATACTACGAGGGTTTCACCCGTGAGGATTTTATAGACCCGATACTCCTGGCATTCGGCTGGGATGTCTCCCGCAAACGTCACGTCCGAATCGAACGCCGTATCGATTACGACCGTGTGGCCGATTATGTCCTGCGCCATTCGGGCGGAGAAGCATTCGCTATCGTTGAAGCGAAGAACATCCATGAACCATTGGAAAAGCATGAACCACAGCTTTTTGCTTACATGCAGGCTGCATTCGCCGAGGTTGGGATACTGACGAATGGTTTCACATGGAGGATATATAATCAGCGGGATGATGAAATCAAGATGGTGTTTGTAATTGATGACATCCTGAAGGATTTGACTGAAAAAGAAGCAGCGACATTATGCGGTTTAGTCGGCTTCAAACATAATTACCCATCGAAGAAACCACATGCATCAAAAGAGAAACCACCATCCCCACTCGAAAACGGCTGGGTCGAAACTTAATCCTTAGGTGGTGGCCAGATGAATTCGCCGACTTTGTTTATATAACTCGGAGCAGTATTGAGATTGTCTTCGATGTGCACTGCCGCTAATCCTTTCGAAAACTCGAAGGCAAAGGTGAATTGCGGGTTAATGACATATCGTCCCGATGTATCGATATATCCCCACTTCCCGGTTGATGAATCCCCAATGTACGCGGCAGCCATCCCTTCCGAGAAGTCCCTGACGGAATTGAACTGAAGGTCAATTACGATCTCACCGGATTTGTTGATGAATCCCCAAAGCCCGGTTCTATCATCGCCCATACGTACCGCCGCGAATCCTTCGGTGAATGTCCACGCTTTATCGAACCGGGGCTCGATGACTGTTTTGCCGAATGTATCCACGAACCCGAACTTGTCATCAACCACGATCCTGCCCAGGCCTTCTGCGAATTCATAAGCCTTGTCGAATTCCGGAGCGATTATATATGCACCGGATTTATCGATGAATCCTCCGGAAGTAATTTTCTTCGTCACCGTGTTTACACCGGCTAAACCATCGCTGAAACTATAGGCGTCACTGTACTTCTGATCGATGACAATCTTGCCGGTTGTATCGACGAATCCCCAGGTGTAAACTCCCTTCTCATCGACATTGGCTACCGCTGCAAGGCCGTCTTCGAACGGCTGGATAATATCGAAACGCGGGTTGATGATATATTTACCCTGCTTATCGATCACTCCCCATTTCATGCTGGATGCATCACCGAAACTTACGCGTGCAAGCCCATCCTTGAAAGGAAATGCCGCGTTGTACTCCGGCTCGATGACGAATTCCCCATCACGGTCTATATATCCCCACTTGTCATCCTTCATCACGGCCGCGAGGCCTTCTTCGAATGCCGCCCTATAAGCGAATCCAAGTTGCGTAACAGCCAGTTGGAATTTTGGTTTTATCAGGATATTACCCTCGCTGTCCATGAAGCCCCATTTATCTTTCACCCTGACGGGATAAAGATCGGGCTCCGCCTCCACAACGACCGTCTCTTTAACCGCATCTTCCCCGTTGCGTGATGTGACATTGCCGTAGATGCATAGGGCAATCACGATCACAAGCATCGCCAATAACATTATTCCAAATCTATTCATTCTGTTGGCTCCCGAAAATATTCTGTGTACGTTTCACAATCTGTATATGCACATTTCTCGACCATTGAATAGACTTGGTTTGCCCCTTAAATGTTTCAATTGTGCAGGAAAGATCCTCAATCCCAGAGCTGGATAATCCTGAGACCCTGGCTATGCGCGCCGACGTAGGCATACTGTCCGTCGATGTCAACGCAGAATGCATCGCATGGACTTGGCAAGTCGAGTGAGTCCATCAGTTGCGGACTTGATACCGACCCCCCGGCCTGTCCGCCGCCGACATCGATTGCCACCACGGAACTATCCGACTGGCCGGGTATCAGCAGGACATAACCGTCCATCACATCGAGGCCGTGTACCAAAACCGCTGTCGGGAAATCATAATAACCGACCTCGATGATATTATCCGGTGCGCCTGTTGATGCACCCACATCGAACACCCTCATCCTGTGATCACCATATCCTCCGCCGCAGACGTACGCATATCCATCCAGCACTTTCACATCGTAAAGGTGCTCAGTGGTCGCGTAGAAATCAGCGAGGGACGGATTATTCGGCAGACCTGTTCCGCCACCGGCGTCGTAAATATACAAACCCGACGGGCTCGAATTCTGTCCGCACGCGACATAGATATAACCATCATCCGCGCAGACTTCCCACGCGACGCAGTTTGTTGAAATGGTCGCGGTGCGTTGCGGATTGGATGGTGAACCGCCCATCACGCCGCCGTCAACATCGAATACCTCAAGCCCGCCTGCTTCTCCATTGATATTGAACGCCGCCGAATATGCATATGCGCCCATTCGTTGGATACCGTACAGCCGGTTCCCTCCATAGTAGAAATCACCCACCGCCACAGGATTCTCCGGCGAACCCGAACCCGCTCCGACATCGGCAATTGTAAGATGGAAATTCGACCAACCACCGCCGAGGTAGGCATAACCGTCATCAACGCGAATCCCGCGCACATCCCTGTCACCCGATGGCTGCGTCCAGCGCGTGATGCAGACCGGTTCCCCGGGGGACGCCGATCCGCCGCCGATATCGACGATCGCCATGCCGCAGGTTTCATCAGCGATGTATGCATAGCCATCGACGATGTGAACATCCCGCCCCTGAGCCGGGGTGAAATATTTGCCTTCATAAACCGGGTTGCCGGGTCCGGTAGAACTGAATTTCTGCAACCCGTAATAATAATCGGCGACATACACTTTGTTGCCGGCCCAACATACACCATGTGCATATCCGGTTGTGTTGTATGAACCTTCAAGGGCGATGTAACCTGATTTGGATATCCGGTATACGATAAGTCCGTCATTGGACTGGGCGGTAAACAGGTAATCGTCATACAGCCACATATCACCGACCTGGTATGATGTGTTCGTTGTATCCACGACAAACGGAGCGGATGGGTTCCCGATATCGATCGATACAACCTGGTTCGGATTCGTGTTTGATACATAGACGAAACTTACGCCGTAGAATATCTTGTCCGGTGATCCGATACTCGTCAGCTCGGCTTCCCATTGCGGACTCGCGGGCGAACCGCCGTAAGTGCCGCCGCCGACATCGAGCACGAGGAACCGTGTCTCGTAATCGGATACATATGCGATCCCTCCGCCCACCTGGATATCAAGCGCGGCATAACCGACGGTGTACGATCCTTCGAGCACCGGATCATCTGGCGAACCGCCCGATGTGCCGCCTCCGACGTCCAGCACAAGCACGCCGCCCTTGCCGTTCGCCGTATAGCAGTATCCGCCAACAACATGAATACCGCTGATATCAAAACTCGTCGGATATGATCCCTCGGGTTGCGGATCGGACGGGTCGGAAATATCAAGCACAACCAATCCGTTGGTGCCGTCCGCAATGTAGCAGTAATCACCGTCTACCTGAACTTCTACCGCCGAACCGTCTGTCTTGTATCCGCCGACATAAGTCGGGTCGCCGGTGCCGGAAATATCCAGTATCAGCAACCCGCCCGCATAACCTGAGCAGTAAGCATAGTCGTCATCGATCCATACGTCGGAAAGGGTTGCGGGCCAACCGGGTGGGGTGATATCGACAAGATGAATATCCCCCTGTTGAGGAGACTCGTCGGATACCAGAACTGTCGCGGTGAAATAAGCCGCGACTGTCTTGCCCGGGAGCAACCCGCCGTAATTTACAGCTTCGCTTCCGACTGTTATGAGAAGCTCAATTTCATCCGGTGCGGGTGTGGTGGACGAAATTTCAATCTCAAATGTTGAATAGCCAACACCACCGTTGCCGGGTGCCGCGTCAACAATCGCGGTGAAATTACCGGGGCTTTCAACCGTAACAAGATTCAGCTCCGCATTGAACCAGTCGTAAACATCGATCGAAAGACTCAAATCACCGCCGTTGTCCGCGCCGTCGTTCCAGAGGGTATTGTCATCAATATTCACAACCGCGTTCCAGGCTTCACTCCGGTTCGCGCCGGGCCCGAAATCGTCCGGCACCTGCCACGGAGAGCCGCCTGTGGGAAACTGCCAGTTGGCGTCGATGGCGTAGTTGAATACAAGTCCTGATGTACCCATCTGAATCGTGTAGTGACGTATATTCTTCTGTCCCGCGGAAAAAACACCGCGTCCGGTCGGGCTTAAATTGGATAGTGGTTCGTTCGGGTCGTCGAGTTCGTCCGCGAAATATTTGTAGCCGTTCAATGTGGCGCTGTAATTCGCGATTGAATCCGGCGAACCGAGCAACCCGTCGGTGTAGCTGAATATAGTGCCGTCGTTAACGGGAAATTCCGAAGGATTCCACCAGCGAGTGTAGCCATCGGGATTGAGCAGGTGAAGGTCGTCCGATCCGGGCAGGAGAATATCCGGGTCATTAAATCCGCCGATGCTTCCCTGCGATATCAGCACGCCGCATACATCGAAGCCTGTGAATTCGGTCAATCCGAGGAATGGATGTCTCAATCCGATGTCAACTTCGATGATATCACCGTTGAAGACCACCGATTCGAGTGTAAGGTTTACGAGCGGCGGTGGTTCGAGGAACGGCAGGGCGTTGAGATGAAAATCGGCGTTACGTAGCGGTTCGACATCGAGTGTTTTCGTCACCGGGTCAGCCGTGAATTGCCACAAACCCCTGCATTTGTGACTCGTGTCAACGACCGTTATACGCGGGGCATCCGTCAAAGGTGTTGTTGGAATAACGTTGGATGTGGAACACCCAAACAGGAATCCGGTGAGAATGATCATCGCTACTGTTAATTTCATCATTTTTATTATCCAGCACACGACAAATAACCAGCTATGCAAAACAACAATATCCCAACACATAGCCATGCACAACCTTTAAAAGTCATACTTGCTATTTGCGCATTTGCCGCCTGCATCTCATCTTTTTTCTTCTGATCTTCTTTTTCCATTATTGTTCTCCTAAATTTAATCTTTTAATTACAGCTTGTCTTCGCCTTCAGCCACTGTCTCGTCGATAAACTCACTAACAGAATCCCACATCTCTTCGGTGAAATAAGCCAACGTCAAATCGTATCCATCCCAATTTAGCATTATACGGTCGCCTTCTTCATCTTGTATGGTTAGGAACCCTTCAAGATAGTTATCTGAGCCTAACCCGTACTCGAATCCGAAATAATCAAGAATGACCATATTGTAATCGTACTTTTCAAGAAGCGTGATTCGCAAGTCCTTTACAAAGATAATTACATCGTCTGAATCGCCAAGGTCAATCATAAGGTCTTCGAATAATATTGTGATGTTTTGTAGCTCATCCTTCCGAAATGTAACATATAATGTCGTAGTCGTTGACCCACCTGAAATTGCGAATTTGTACTCATCATCCCAGAAAAGGTCTGTCTTAACCTTATGCAAATAATCTGTTTCACTTACAAACATTGTGAAATCGTACTCTGCGCTTGAAGTGCCAAGCACATACTCTCCATACCCTGTTACATCCTCACATTTTTTACTTGAAGCATCAAACACATACTCTTTATACCCCGTTGTGTCCTCACTCTTTTCTTCTTCAGCAGCGAATCCGACAGACATAAGTAATAGACTCGCCACGGTTACTAACATTAATCGTTTCATCTTATCCTCCTTCTTACTTCTCAATCTTTGAAGCTGTCGCGTAGTACAATACTGCGAACAGACCGCAGATAATCCCCCAAAATATAGCCGTTCCTGTATCCCTATTCTTTCCTGCTGCAAGATTGTAACAAAGGTTGTAGGTGACTCATACCCATAGGAAATTACCGCGCCACTTCCCCCGTTATATAGACAATCCCTACTCAAAACAGTACACACCATCTATGCAACTGACAACAAGTTTTCCATATGCAAATCCCGCTTGCCCGTAGGAGCCGTGCCCGTAAGGTCCATTATCAATCACCGCGCTGAAAACCTAATTCCCCGTGGATGCATCAAGGCCCAGCAGATAATCGCTCGCGCCTTCGCCGAAATAGACGATGCCGTCATTGTAAACGGGTGACCCGTAAACCGACACGCTGTTCTGTCCCCAGCACCAGAGCATACTTGCGGAAGCTCCATCGTCCCTGATCGCGTGCAACCCGCCGTTCTCTTCCGCACGGAAACACAGCACCGGCTTGCCATCGGTATCATACCAGTGTGTAAGGACCGGAGAGAACGCGTGCATGACCGATCCGGTATGCATCGGTTCGTCCCACTCCCAGATCAAGTCCCCGTTGGTCGCATCTAAGCAAACTAATTGCTCGTTGAACTGGACGAAGTACAGCCTGTCACCGAGTATCGTCATGCAATCAAATGCGCTCAGGCCATGACTGGACATCCATTGCAGCACACCGGTGTCGGCGTCAACGCAATAGATCTTCCCGTACATCCCCCAGTAAACATATCCGTCCTTCACCGCCGGCACCGAGTATGTGCTCCCGGTTGTGGGAGCCGATGCCCAGATATATGAACCGTCCGACGCATCGATGCAATGCAGCGCCGCCTTATTCTCCCACGGGTCCGGTTCTCCCGTTATGTATATTTTGCCGTCGTAATATTTAGGCGAGTTTTCGCTGAAGTTCCATCCGACAAGGCCATACTCCCACTCGATATTGCCGGTCACCGCATTGAAGCACCATACGCGGTCGCCGCCGATAACAACTTTGCCGACATTGTACTCAACGAAATAGTACGGGCTGGTGTATGAATAGAATGTCGCTCCGCCGGGACAGGTCGGGTTCAGAAGTTTTGTCCACTTGACGGAACCGTCGTTGATGTCGTAGCACGTAAGATGGTGCTCATCGTTAGTGAATGCGCCCATGCACGATGACGCATAGACATAGTCCTCGGAGATTGCGATGCCGGTGCGCGTATAACCAATATCCTCGGTGTACCATTTCTCACTATAGTTGGAGTAATCGAAATCCTGCAGTTCGGGGTTGAAGCTCGTGTTTTCCGCATTGTATCCGAATCCTCCCCAGCCCTTGAATTCCTGCGGTTCCAACGGCTCATCGTTTACCGGCACGGTCATCAGCATATATGATGCGACCGGCGTACCGGGCAGCAAGCCGCCGTAACCGGTCGATTCGCATTTAACAGTGAGCAGAATATCGATCGAATCCTGCTCCGGTGACGCGTTGCCGGTATCGAACTCCCACCACCCGGAAACCTCGCTTATCCCGAGCGGCGGGTCATCGATGAGGGGATCGAAATTGCCCGGGCTTTCGATCGACAATGTTGTCAATGCTGAAGCGAACCAGTCGTACGCGGTAACCTCGAGCTGCAGATGTCCGCCGGAATCGACGCCGTCATTCCATAGTGAATTTTCGATGATGGTCGTACTTATGAACCACGGTTCGGGAGCGTTGGCCGCGGAAGTGAAATCCTCCGGCGCTTCCCAGGGGGGCTCGCCCATCGGGAATTGCCAGGATGCATCTATTGCATAATTGAAAACCAGCCCGCCGGTTCCCATCTTGAGATGATACATCCTCACATTCTTGTTCCCCGCGCTGAACATTCCACGTTCGAGCGGATTAATGGTGGTCAGCGGATCATCCGAATTCTCAAGGCTGTCGCAGAAATACTTGTAACCGTTTACCGTGGCGCTGAAATCGGCGTACGAATCCGGCGTGCCGAGCATCCCATCCTGGTAGCCGGAGATTGTTCCGGTGTTGATGGGAAACTCAACCGGGTTTCACCAACGCGTGTAGCCGTCAGGGTTCAGGAGACGGAGATCATTTTCACCCGGTAAGAGTACATCCGGGTCATCGAATCCGCCGATACTTCCGTTGCTGATAACGATGCCCCGTACATCGAATCCGGTGAATTCGGTCATACCGAGAAACGGATGCCTCAGCCCTATTTCCACCTCGATCTCATCGCCGTTGAAATGCAGACTTTCGAGCGTAAGGTTCAGATTCGCGGGGGGCTCAAGAAAAACGAGTGCGTTCAGGTGCATATCGGCAGCGCGTATAGGCGCCACATCGAGAGTCCTGGCATCTCCGTCAATTGTGAATTGGTAGAACCCCCAAAGCTGGTGAGATGATTGCTCCATACGCTGCCCGGCAGCATCAACGGGAGAAGTTGGTATATCACGTCCCGATGAACACCCGAGGGCTAACGCGATAAGGACAATCATCATTGCACATAACAGGTGTGTGAAACGCATCGTTAATCTCCTCAATCCTTTTATCCTTATTATACTCAGATCCCCTACTGTTTATAGATGCGCATTTCCCGGGTAGAAATAACTGGAATGCATATCTGAGTTTATTGAGGATAGTAATGCGTATCACTGTTGAATTCTTCCGGGTGCCACGCCCAGTCCGAGTCTTCGAGGATGGGCGTGTCTTGTTCAAGCGCGCATCATCGGTCGTAGAGCGACCTATAGATACGCGCTACCCACTTGTCAGTGGCACCAGGACGTCAAGC
>CBDVBS010000116.1:0-9484 GCA_965372275.1 uncultured bacterium
GCACCTGCTCCGTATCGCGAAGTCCAGTATCGGGTTCATACTCGACGGCACCCTGGATCTTTTTTCTGATCACCGGCGGAGCATCCGGATCGGTGCCACGTTCAGCGCGCATCGCTTTGATTTCCTTTGCTGAATACACCTTATCGGCCTTGGTTCCGGGGATACGTAACGGACGTTCAACAGTGATCTTCCAATAGCCGAAAGCCTCATTGGGGAAAATCTTCGACTGTTCTGTTTCCTCGAAGGCAAGAAACATATCTACGATCTGCTTAATCTGGTCCTCGGAAAGCTCGCAATTTTTCTTGCCAAGGTTTTTTCGGAGTGGTTGATATATGCTCGTGGCGTCTATCAGTTGGATCTTACCCTTTCGATGATCAGGTTTCCGATTTGTAAGGACCCAGATGTAGGTAGCGATACCGGTGTTGTAGAACATGTTCAATGGCAGAGCGATGATGGCTTCGAGCCAGTCATTTTCGATGATCCATCGCCGGATGTTCGATTCGCCCTGGCCCGCATCACCGGTAAACAGCGACGATCCATTGTGGACTTCGGCAATGCGGCTGCCCAGTGGAGTTTCGTGATTCATCTTGGACAGCTTGTTCACAAGGAACATTAACTGCCCGTCACTTGAACGCGTAATGAGGGAAAGTTCTTCCCCATTGTGTTGCACGATGAATCGGGGGTCGTTAAGGTCTTTCTTACCTCCCATGCGTTCAAGGTCGGTTTTCCAGCTCTTGCCGTATGGTGGATTGGAAAGCATGAAGTCGAATTCCATTGTGAGAAATTCATCCTGAGAAAGCGTAGAGCCGTATCTGATATTATCAACGGCCTGTCCCTCCCCCTTGAGGAGGAGGTCAGCCTTGCTGATTGCATAAGTTTCCGGTTGGACTTCCTGGCCAAAGAGATGAATCGAAACTTCCTTCCCATGCTCTTTTGCAAGTTGCTGAAGGGTTTCCTCAGCGACGGTGAGCATACCGCCAGTGCCACATGCCCCGTCGTATACCCGATACGTGGCATCGCGGATGTCATCGGCAATGGGTATGAAGATTAGATTAGCCATGAGTCTTACAACATCGCGGGGAGTGAAGTGCTCGCCTGCCTCCTCATTGTTCTCCTCATTGAACTTGCGGATCAGTTCCTCAAAAATTGTGCCCATAGCGTGATTGTCCAAGCCGGGTAGCTGTACGTTGCCTTCAGCATCGTATATTGGATGAGGACTCAGGTTAATATTCGGGTTAAGGAACTTCTCAATCAGGGCCCCCAGAACGTCCGCATCAACGAGTGTCGAAATCTGGTTCCGAAACTTAAATTTGCTGAGGATTTCCTGAACATTCGCCGAAAAGCCATCCAGATATGTTTCGAAGTCGGTCTTAAGCTGCTGTTGTTTAGCTCGGGCTCTAAGGTCACGTAATGTGAAAGGTGAATTGTTATAGAATGCGTGGTTTGCCGCGGGTCCTGCTGCCTGGCAAAGCGCTGCCTCCTTGTTTGCTATACCAGCAGCGTCAAGTTGCTCGTTCATCTTCAGTACGTCTTGCTTTGTAGGTTCTAAGACAACGTCAAGCCGCCGAATTACTGTCATCGGTAAGATCACATCCCGATACTTGCCGCGGACATAGACGTCGCGAAGTACGTCATCAGCTATATTCCAGATGAACCCTGCAATCCAGTTAGTATTCCCGTTGGGCATACATATCTCCTTATTGCGCCGAAACTTTTACCCGCGTAGTCCGGAATCTCAGATTCTGGGAATAAATTCTTAATCCTGTTCAGTTCCTGAGGCTCCTCACCCTCGCTACCTCACCCCAGCACCTACAATAATACATCATCCCGCCTTCAATCAATACCGATAAACGAACTCCAGCGATGCGCGGGACCGTTGCTCGGTAAGAAGATAGAAATTCAGCTTTGTTACAAAGTCTTCGGCGATGTAGCCAAATTCAAGGTTGGGGCCGTATGCGATCTCGTCCGCGGGAAAGATGTCCCGGCCGGGGGTGAAATTGAGAGTTATGCCGGTGCTCAGCCAGAAGTTGTCCTCTGTTTTGTCGGTGAGCATGCAGTTGAGGTTGAAATCGAGAGGTGCATCAGTTTGAGGGCTCATTGGATTCAAACCCGTCGATTGAGAGGGTAAGTCATATCCGGTAAGGGTGAAGAACATCTCACCGGCTTCATCGGCGCCATAATCGTAGTCAACGAAATACCAGACTATCAAACCGAGAACAACGACGCCTAATACGACCGCCCATAAGAAACCGTCGAAACCAGCGGCCTGTGCATTGGCCGCTGCGGGACAGATTAATAGAAGGGTGACAATGAAAAGTAACGTCACGATAAGACGCATAGCCATAAGATGCTCCTCCCTAATATGAGTTACGTACACCGCCACCCCCTGGTTCCGGGAATAAATCCTAATTCTCTTCACTTCCTAGGGTCCCCCTGCCTCCCAACCTTACCCCAGCATATACAATAATTCATCCATCCGCATATTAATCAATGCGGTATTCACCCACAAACTTCGCGGACTCGTTTGTGGGCGGCACCAGGCCTTCAGGGGACTCGTTTGTCAGCGGCATCAGGGCAACGAAACTGTGGTTGTATCAGGGAGTTCTCATAATTCTGTTCTCTTCAGCAGATAATATACTTCCGGATACCAGCCATACATGGTTTGAACTTTGAATACATTAACTCCCTCGACGGAGTACCCGAGTTCTTCGTATAGTCGAAGCCTCAGAACTTCCGCGAACAAAGGAAGCAGTCTGTCCACGGTTTCCCAATCCTGCAAAAAATCCCTGCCTGTGTAAGCGATAGGATCGTTAAGGATCTTGTACTTCTGCATAATTTTAAGGAATTCAAGGTCCCACATATTCCTGGCTTCATTGTTATCTTTCATCTCCGGTTTTGAGCCAAGTTCTTCGTATTTCCTATTCCATTCAAATAGCGATTCCCTTTCGTAATTCTTGAACGGTCTTGGACCTAATGCTTCAACGGCACTTTCCCATGCAAGGCATTCAGGAGTATCCACCCAAAATGGAGGACGTGGGCCGATCTTCAGTATGTCCCCAATAATAGGTGAAGCCCACGAGGTCGCCATAACCGCAGCCTCTTCAGAAACAAGCAATACAATGGATTCCGGTGGATTAAGCAACCACTCTTCATTTTCATCAGGGAACCAGGTACTTAACTGCTCAGCGGGGTTATCTATCCCAAGATTCGTATCTGATAGTTCCGGATGTTCCTCTGCATATAGTGCGGGACAAAGTAAAGCTCCTGACAGGATAATTGCGACAACTGCTACAACGAAAGACTTCATGATTGGCTCCTTTAGTATTGTAGCCCGGCTTTCCCAAAGCCGGGAACAAATTCTTAACCTACTAAAATTCTGGGGCCCTCTCCCTCCCAGCCTTACCCCAGCACATACAATGATACATCTATCCGCATATTAATCAATGCAGTATTCACCCACAAACTTCGGGGACTCGTTTGCAGGCGGCACCAGGCTTGTGGGGGGCCATCCCCGCTGATCCCGGCATCAGGATGCAGGGTTATAACACTGAAAATCACACCATCGGTGCGCACGGAGCATTTGAGAAGACACGATACCGGGGAGGAAACCGGATATTATTTCAGGCAGTATCAATAAATAATTACGGAGAGGAGATGCCTTATGTTTAAGAAAATGATCAAAAGGACCGTGGTCCTGATGCTCATGACTGCTTTACTGCTCATGATGCTTCCAGCGCCGACTTACGCTAATGGTGATTCGCTCTGGCTCCTGCTGGGGCTCGCGTTTATCGCCGTCCTGATTATCAATGCTGATGATAACCTGTTCAAGGATATGTACATCGACACTTACAGCATGGAGACGGGAACATTTATGGAACTCGGCGACGGCATGTACTCGTATAATGATATCTACTATGACCTCGATTGGCTCTTCGCGAGAAAGGCCGATGGCAAGCTGTGGGGCGGTGCGGGGTTGACGATGAAATTCACCCCGTCGTATTCGAACTACTTCAGCGATCAGGCCATCGGTGGCAACTTCCTGCTCGGTTACAATTCCGACGAATGGGATTGGTTAGCCCGGTATGTGACGTTCAAGGACGGCGAGAGCTTAGCGAAATTCGAAGCAACTTACAGGTTCTAAACCAAACGGTAACAGCTCGTTTCCGAAGTTATGTAGCCCGGAATCCCTGATTCCGGGAATAAATTCTTAATCCTGCATCATTCATAGGGGTGAATCGTTACGCATTTTAATCGATGCGGTATTCACCCACAAACTTCGGGGAATCGTTTGCAGGCGGCACCAGGTGTCGGTCTTATCACCGCCATACAGAATTACCGGTTATGGCTCTAACCAGTTTTCAATATCCCCGGTGTTTCTCTCAATGCAACGCTTACAGAACAAATCATCGTTCCCCTCTGATTTGTATGTAAGGTAGTCGATCATATCTTTCCCCTTGCCCTGCATGAAAATCTCCTCAAGGGTATTTTCCGCTGCGTTGCCGATGCTGAATCTTTTGGGACCGAAATATGAGCAACAGGGATAGACTTCACCATCGGGGTTTATCGTAAGGCCCTCCAGGAAGAACCCGCATCTTAGCTTCTTCTTATTGAGGGTATTCGGAGTCGGCAGCATGGGATAATCAGGTGTGATTCCCCCTACCTGGGTATAGAATATTATGTCGTTCTTTCTGCTATATTCCTCTGCCGGTTTGATGTCATCGTGGTTCCACGGGAATTCCAAGTACTGCCAAGCGAACTGGGTTTCCGGGTTTTTGTAGTCCCTTATAAGCTCTATGTTATGCAGAACCTTGTCAAAATCCGTACCCTTGCGATATTCCTCACAGGTTGCCTGGGAGAAACCGTCACAGGATATGAGAACTATGTCACCCTTCAGAGGTTTTAAAATCCTCTTGATTAGATCGTCATTAATGAATGATAAATTCGAGTTCAGCATAATACGGGCTTTCGTATTCTCTTTTATAAATCTGACCATCCCATCAATTTCCGGATTCAGAAACGACTCGCCCCAGTTGTACAGGCATATTTTGCCTCTGAATTCTCTCAGCGATTTGCTGCAAATGACCTTCAGTGTATCGAGCGTCATCATTTCCGGGGGAGTCTCTTTGATATTGAGTTTCAACCCGGCAGGGCAATATATGCAATTTAAATTACATGTATTAAAAGCAGGGTCAATGAAAATGTTAATAAAGTGATTGATGTCAAAAGATCTTCTTATGCCGGCATAACTTCGAAGGATTCGCGCCTTCTTAAAGTACGGTTTCAAACGCCCATACACTTTTGCCTTTATATCTTTCACCATGGCCATATCTTAATCACCGCCGCTCGTCTCCGTAAATCTGTATTGATTATATCAGATCATAGAGATCACCGGGACAGGACTGTAAGTTAGTAATGTAGTCCGGCTTTCCAAAAGCCGCGAATAAATTCTCAATCTTGTTACGTTCCCGGGGTATCTCGGTCACGCTACCTTACCCCAGCACAGACAATAATGCATCGTTCCGCTCTATACCCCCCGAAGGGATGCGGCGCACGAGGGTTGGTCTGTTAAAATTCCGGGTGAGATGATTATTGTAAAAACACAGGACGCCGAAGATATTTCAAGGCTCGTTGAGATCGACCGCTCCGGGCATGTTACCTTGCTGTATTCACAGGATGGCGAAAATATCATTGAAGAAGAAGCTGACTTCGAAGGGTCATCCTGGGCACTCGAGGGCACGGGCGAGCATAGCGTCGGCGGTTTCATAAATGACCTCAAGCCTCATCTTGAGCGGGGCGCCGTTCTGCTGGGAGCGTCGGAAATGTATGTCAGCTCCACGCCGTCCGGTCCCGCCGTCGGATTTTACACATCGCATGAGGGAATGGGGACAGTCACCTATTAATCGAAATCTCACTTTCCAGTGCGACATACACAAAAAAACCTCTGGTTCTGGTCAGAGGTATATTCCAAAACTGGCTGGCCACATTAAACGGGATTAGAACTTGGCAGAAGACGGTGTACCCGCATGAGCTTGAGCTGGAAATCAACCCATCTACGTCGCGACCCATACTATTAGAACCTGTGGTTATCAATTAAAAAATCATTTAGAATGGTTACCTCAGGCGAAGCGTTGTGGATCAGGCAGGTTTGTTTAAGGAGGAACTGGTGAAAAGATTATTTCCCGACGCTATGTTTTTCACGCGACTTCTTGAGAATGATTCAGTGAGGATTAAATAATGGGCATCCACGTACTCGATTGGGCTTCCATTGCTGTTTATATGCTGATTATGATGGCGATTGCCGTCTTCTTTACACGGTACATGAAAGGGGCCAAGGATTTCTTCGCGGGTGGACGGCAGATACCGTGGTGGGTAGCGGGGTTATCATTATATATGGGACTCTTCTCCGCATGGACGTTCAGCGGAGCCGCAAGTCTTGTTTATAGAACGGGCTGGTATGGGATGCTCTATTTCGCAACCTGGCCGGTGGCCTTTTTTATCGGATTCATGCTGGTCGGGATTAGGTGGCGCAGGAGCAGGGTTGTCTCTCCCGTTGAATATATCGAAACACGTTTCAACCGGGCTACTCATACAACGCTGAGCATCCTGTTCGCCGTATCCCTTCTCTATTGGCCCATGCAGCATATGGCTTCCCTCGGCAAGATGGTCGGTCCGCTCCTTATCCCCGGTTCCGAGGCTGCTATTGCAATAACGATATGTGTCATAGCTACGTTGGTGCTTTTTTACACATTCTCGGGAGGGTTGTGGGCGGTGACCATTACCGACGCCGTACAGTCATTTTTGCTGTTAGGGGTCATTGTGGTTCTGATCGGAGTCATCCTGAAGGATATGCCGGATATACTTGGGAAACTGCCCGGTTTTACAATCCATGCTCCCGAAAGTGAATCGAGTTATGATACGCCTTATCTTCTCGCAAGTATAATGCAGGGAATATTTGGCGCGGCGTTGGGTGACCGCGCCCAGAGATATTACAGCGTTCGCAATGAGCGGGCGGTTCTCAAGCTCGGCCTGCTTACAACCGGGCTGTTCATTTTAGGACCCATATTCTTCGGGCTTATACCCCTCATCGGTTCAATTGTATGGCCCGACCCGTCACTGATTCCCTGCTTTGAAGGTTTGAAAAACCCGCAGGAAGGCGTTTATATTGCAATGGCGGCGAAGTACCTGCCACCGGGTATTCTCGGGATGTTCATTGCCGCCATGCTCGCCGCCACCATGTCGGCGACCGATACGTGCTGGAACACGGCTTCGGCAATCGTATCGATGGATTTGTACAAGCGTAATCTTCGACCGGGAGCAACCGACCGGCAGGTCATGAATGTCGGACGGATCGCGATCGTGGTTTTCTTTATAATCGCCGTTGCCGGATCGTTGGCCATAATTCTGAAGGGTATCAAACTTGATATCATAGGGATTACAATCGGGCTGCTGACCGGCGTGGCCGTTTCGATTCCCATGGCGCTTGGTCTTATTGTGCGGAAGGTCTCAAGATGGGCGGGAATGGCTGCTATTGTTATCGGGACACTTGCCGCCGTTGTCGCCAGTGATTTGTCGATCTTCGGACCGGTTAAGGCGCTTGGGTTCCTGAATTATCCTTTTGGGAGCAGGATATTTTTTATTATGGGCCTGGCACTTGCCGTGTTCCTCCTGTCCCGTCCACTGGGATACCTTTGCCGCAGCCGCTTAACGGCGGTGGCACTATCCGCTGTCGTATCAGCCGGTATGTGGTTCTTTTTCCTCTTTTTCAATAACAACGAACTTATCTCATGGGGGATTTTATCCGGTGCCGTAACGCCACCCGCTGATTCAGGTTCACCTGTCGGATATTTCGTGGCGATGACAATAGCGGCAATTGTTTTCGGAATCCTGTTCTACATCTTCTGCCGGTTATATAGCCGGGATCTTGATAAGCCCGAACCGGAAGTGGATGAATTCTTCAAGCTGCTGGATACGCCTATAGATGTGAAGAAGGAAGTTGGTGAAGAGACGCAGACAGCCACTGCTTATCCCTTCGTCGGTATGATAGTCCTGTTGTTAGCGGTGATGTCTTTGGCGTTGCTGATATTTCCCGCCGGACGCACTAATCCGATAGTCAATATATTGTTGACTGTAATCCTAACTGTAATTGGACTCGTTATCATGCGGGGCGGCAGGGAACTGCTTCGCAAGATCAAAGAATCCAGGTTGAGCGCGGAGGAGAATTAGTGGCATCGGAACTCGCCGCTTACGGTGGGGCCAGGGTCAGGGAGCATCCACTTGTTCCTGATGAACATCTGCGTGCAAGGTTCGGTGATGAGGAGAAACAGGCGCTTGCCGATGTAATAGACTCAGGGCACCTGTGCCGTGTATTTGGCAAACGGGCTGAGCGGTTTGAGCGTGAGGTCGCTGAATATTTCGATGTTGCGGGAGCGGTTGCAGTCACAAGCGGTACGGCGGCGATTCACTGCGCGCTTGCCGTACTCGGGATTGGATATGGGGACGAGGTTATAACATCCCCGATAACCGATATGGGCTCCGTCATACCGATCATTTCCCTGGATGCCGTGCCGGTCTTCGCTGATGTTGATCCGAAGACATTCAACATAACAGCGGCAACCATTGAAAAAGTGCTTACGGATCGGACCAAAGCGGTGATCCCGGTTCATCTTGCCGGGCAGTCCTGCGTGATGGAACCTATCATGGAACTGGCAAGGGAGCGTGGGATTCATGTTGTTGAGGACTGTGCCCAGAGCTACTTATCGACCTGGAGCGGCAGGCAAGTCGGAACTATTGGTGATGTCGGCTGTTTCAGCATGAATGACTTCAAGCACATCACATGTGGCGACGGCGGTTTCCTGATATCCAATGATAAGGATATTATCTCCCGCGCCAAGCTATTTGCCGACAAGGGTTATCCGCGCACCGGTCCGGTTCGCAACTCCATTGTGTTCGGGCTGAATTACAGGATCACCGAACTCCAGGCGGCCGTGGCAGGAGTGCAACTCGCAAAACTCACGTCGATTGTTGAACGCCGCCGCGAGTTGGCCCGCAAACTCACCGGACTGCTGAATCAAATCGATGGTATAAACACGCCCCGTGTCTCAGATGGAATAGAACATTCGTATTGGTTCTATCCGTTCACAATTGATTCGTCGAAGCTTGGGGTCGATGTGGAAACCTTTGCACGGGAGGTAACCGCCGAGGGGATTCCCGTGACATACCCGTATCTCGGTATGCCCGTTTATCTCTTCGATTCGGTGAGGGAGATTTGTATATGCGGCACCGAGATTTCCTATGATAAAGGACTTTGCCCTGTCGCGGAGAAGGTGCTTGCGGAAATGATGGTTCTGCCATGCAATGAGTTTATGTCTGATGCAGACGCTCAGGATATTGCATCGGCGTTTACAAAAGTATGCGATTATCACCTGAACAAATCTTAGTGTGTCGGCTCCCGGACCGTCGCGGCGCGGGTGGGTATATTTTTAAT
>CBDVBS010000117.1:0-9470 GCA_965372275.1 uncultured bacterium
CTGGGGAAAACCACGGTCAGTTCGAAGACTCACAGACCGTGCCACCCATCCCGATATTTTTGACATTAAGAAGTTGCACGCATGTAAGCTGAAAAACACCCTCTTAAAGAGAATTAATAATTACTTATCCACAAAATGCCCATTTTTCTTGACCTTGTTTTTTACATATGATATCTACATGGTGTTCCCGCTGATCAGCGTCAGAACAGACTCAGTATCCAGGGTAAGTGTCCCGCTTACCGGTGCCGTTGGGAAAGGCAGGATCAAGAGTCACGCTCGAAACGGACGGTTTTCGCGAAATTGTCCCTCTGACGAGCAGGCACGTTGAAAAAGAACCTGATCATACTTTGGAAACAAGCCGCGCCGGAACAAGCCAAACAGACCGAAAGGTCAGTGACGTGGAATACGGCCCGGGGGAAACGGTAAGCATCCGCAGGTGTGAACCGACAATTCCGAAACCCGCCGAAACCGGATGCTTCTTCGGAAGCAACCAGCGGATACGGGGATAGGATGAGACGGTGAAAACCTTGAGATACATACCGCGGAATCCGGCGATGAGGACAACTTGCCGGGCTGGTTTCAGAAACCGCTTCGGCGGTGTATGGTAACCCTCGACAGGAAATCCAAATCGGGTGCTGGTGTTTTGATTCCATTCCTTCCCTGGCTTCTAACGACGTCCGCGACCGGTGGAAGGATACGAGCTGAAGGAAGTTCGCTTTCTGATGCAAGAATCCGGAAACTGTGTCACGGTTCCCGGCAGATGCTCCGGCTAAGGAGTAAAGTCAAAGGTGAAAGGTCGGACTCACGCAAGTGGTGATGGCCCGAAGCCGGAGACCGGATACCCGAACCGGCGGAAGGGTGGAATTAAAGCCCGGTGGGGATGATACCCAAAGTCTCTAAACCAGGGTGCCCCGTGGGGATTAGCGTTGAGATGATCGGACGAGCTTCGGCACTGAAGATCAACGATACGCGAAACTCACGAAGGCTCCTCGGGAAAGGTTGTATGTAGTGAACTGCGGGATCCCGTTATTCAAACGACCAAAACGCTTCGGCGTTGCGTGAGTTCGGATCACGAGAACCCAGCGCAAACTACACAACCCGTTGGACTCATGGTTGAATCCCGGGTGACTGCCTTTGGGTCGGGAGATAAGGGGACGTAAATCGGAAGGAAGAAGATCGGCACCTTCGGGTATCGACCGGACCCCGGAAGAATGCCAACCTTGACTCCTTTGTCTAAGGTGGAATCCAAAAAAGCCCGTCTGCTGCATTACTTGTAATGCGAGGCGGGTTTTTTTATTAGGTAAAGATTGGTTGATTTAACGATTGAAGAGGTCGTGAACTTTCCTGCCCCGTTCCCAATCCTTTGTCGTCCATATTTCCACCCATCCGCCCGACGCGGTGACAACCAGCGTGTCCCCGCAATTGAGATCCAACGCCTGCACCAACTGGTGGGGAACTGTTATTCTCCCCCGGTTGTCGAGCACCACGGTGTAAAGCGTGGTAAGAAGGGTCCTGATCGCTTCCTTCTCTTTCTTCGTGGCTGCTTTTATTTTCCCCTTCGTGAGTGGAATCACGAAATCGTGAGGCAACAGGACCAGCCGGCATGGTCTTCTAAGGGTGATGTACCCCTTATCTTTTTTAAAAATTGGGGGCTCGCGCCATATACCAGGCACGATCATCCTCAACTTCTTGTCGAGGACTCTCTTGTAGGTTCCCAAAGGAATTGGGTGCGATCTTCCATCAGCAGACATAATCAATTTCTTCAGCGGACCGGGCTTGCCTGTCCCAGATTTCCACTCGATCTTTATTTGCAACAACCACGAGGTTACTCTTCAATCCCGCTATTTCTCTCAACGGCGACGGTACTACAAGTTCCCAGTTATCGTCGAATTCCGCGGGACGCGACAGGCTGAAGTACATACGCACGACCTCACGTCTCGCCTCGGCGATTCCGCTCACACGCCACCTGTCAACCGACACTTTTTCATGAGTCGCCAATGACGCGGCGAAGATACTCTCGGGAACTATGAGGATGAACCCCGGCCGATAGCATGTCATCAGGAGAAGTTCTTCCACCTTGTTGAATACTCCGCGGAACGGCTCGGGAATAACCAGGCTTCCCACGCTGTCCATTTCCACTTCATACTCGCCGTCAATTCCCGTGAAATCCATGGCGCCGTCCGTTTCTTTAGAGATAATGGCCTCCTCATAATCTCTCATCTCATGAAAATCGATATGAGGATATTGTTGATTTTACATCAATACACCGGATGATGGAAGCACTGATTCATAGAGGGAAGAAAATAAACCCCGTACGTTGACGGGGTTCCGTGTTTAAACACAAAGGCAACGTCTGGTAGCCCGGGGTTGAAGCCCTCCTTATCCATGAAATAAATTGTTTAAGTCACCTACAACCTTCGAAGACTCGGTTGTAGGCGGCACCCGCCGCAATTTAACAGATATTGAAAGGATGCGATCAACCCGGGGTTACCAGAAGGTGATTATTTCAACAGGCCAATGCCTTTTTATATCAAGGCCGCGGGGGGCGGATCCCACCTCAGCGAATCTCCCCAGATTTAGTTGCCCCCCGCGGTTCCCAGAAGGACCATTGTTAAGTTTTCAACAAACGTCTCTTCATATCTCCGCGCTTCCTGAGCCTGGCGGCTGCATGGGCAAATATGTCCCGCTTAAGCAGGATGTTGCGACCAAGGCAGCGTTTCCCTGTTGATACGGGGGTTGCCGGGCCACGGCAAAGTGTACCGGCATGCCGGAATGGGAGATACAAGTTACGGATAAGTGAGGGTTTCATGAAAATTCCCTATACCAAAGATTAGGATAAACAAAATTTTAAAAGGTGCTGGAAGGAAATGAGTAGAAATATTCGGGGGAGTTTAGGTGATCACTTATTATGTACCACCAGTTATGCAACCCGTCAATACGTAAGAAGAATTTTCTTTAATAAAATTCGTTAAAATCCGCTTCAACGTCGGAATCAGCTTACCGAGTACCATCATGCTTATTGCCGCCGATATTAAATTGTGGTATATTACCTCGGCTCTTTTACCGGGTTTCCTTTTTAACCCGGCAATAAGGGTTGCGACAAGGGGCTGTAGCTCAGTTGGGAGAGCGCTAGAATCGCACTCTAGAGGCCAGGGGTTCGACTCCCCTCAGCTCCACCAGGTATGAAATAAACCCGCACAGGCGGGTTTTTCTACTTTTTCAGATTCTAATCAAATCTGAGCGACGATGATTTTCAATTGAGAAAATCCTGTTCGGTTAGAAGAACCGTATAAAGTTCCACCGGCTCCTCATGGAGATGATTAATTTCTTTCATAAAAAATTCTCCACCCAAAGTAAATGCATCGATCCAAACCTGTCTTGGATTATCCATGATTCCCTTGAAGTAATATTTATCTTCTTCCGGATAGGTAGCAATGGTAAATCTCCCGGCGCCTGTCTCATCATTCACTACATAGCCCGGGTTGTAATCAGGATTTATAATGAAACCTTCCAGGAGGGCATCTTTTGTCCCGGGTACGGTGCCGGTCCTATTATCATATTCGGCAAGAGCTGTAATCATCCAGGTATTGATTGTTTGCATAAATCTGTAAACCGGATCGTCGAATCCCGCACCGATTTCACCGTGTTTACCCGGCTCGTTCGCATATATATCCAGTCCCAACTGAAATGTTGAATTCATCAAATAGCCGCAATTCCATCCATCTCTTCCCGGAGTGGCTATATATATCTCGCAGCCATCGGGCCGCCAATCCGCCACAACCGCGTTCGCCGGCGCCCGATTCCCCGATTCGGAATAATTCAATAATACGAATTCCTTTCCCGTAACCGGATCTACGGGGAGGAACACGAGATATCCGGTCTTCAGATCATCCCATGATTGAGGCCAGGTTCCATTAGCCATCCTGTACATCATAACAGGGGTGAGAAACGAAGCAATCTGACGGTTACGCATTCCGATTGCGTCAATTGTGAGCACCATATCAACATCGGGTGTGTCTTCAAATATTATTGGACAGTCCGGTTCATCGTTTGCCGCCACACGCTGAATGGGCTTCGGTATATAATCGGAGCCGGTTTCAGTCCGGAGCCCGGAACAGCCAATTGCTATAAGTAATGAAATCGCTAATACAGAAAATATTGATAATTTAATTCTTATCATTTGGATGCCTCCTTTGTTATCCAATTTATGGGTCAGACGTAATGCTATCCGGACAAATGCATTCTACACCTTCCGTGGCACAATTTGCTGCTGTACAGTAATATGTCCCCAGCACCTCAGTGAATATATGTTCGAGTAGACACTCACACCCATTTTCTAATGGATCGCAAATGGAAAGATCGGGACTGCCTTGCATCACCCAAAAATTGAATATTTCTCCCGTCTCCCCGCAATCCAGATAACCGTTGCCTTCGCAATCGTCGTCAATAATACAACCAAAACTGCAATACGACCCGATGTAATTAGCTGAACATTCTCCGCACTCCCACCACCAGTCACCCTCACAGGGGGCTGTTTCCGTAATGTAGTTAAGGTTTGCATAAGTTGGGACACAACAACACTCCGTATCAGCAGAACCGGCAATCGGTAATCCGCCAACAATAAAACAGACGAGTGAAACTGACAATAACAATTTGTAAAACATGGTAATCCTCCCTTACTTTGATGCGTTTATTTATACCATCTATTATTACATTTGTCAAGTGATATGTATCTATATATTATCGTATATATTATTATATATTTTCATAAACAGAGCTTACGAGCCGCGGAATGTTGCTCTGGTCACGCTTCTTGCTTTTCTTTTTATTTAACGATACAACCCCCGTTGCCGGGGGTTTTTAAAAAGGTGTATTTTTGAAGTTACTGATATATTTCTTAGCTTTACTGCTGTTTCTTTTGTTCCATTCGTTCTATGTTATCGATATTTCGCATCGCGGCGGATGCAGCGGAGCGTATGTTCCCGTTAGGATCACTCAGCATCTTGATCAGGATCTTGATTACTTTCGAGTCCTTGCCGTAATGCCGCATTGTTATCGCCGCGGCTTCACGTACTTTTGCCACTTCATCGGTCAGAGCTTTCATCAATACTTCTAAAATACCGTCCTGGTACCCAAATTTGTCTAGTGCCTGGGCAGCGCTCGAACGTACCCACTCGTTCTCATCTTCAAGCATCTTCGCAAGAGCTTGAGTGACACCGGGCGCCGGGCCGAGTTTCCCCAGCGACTCAATTGCCGTCATCCTCGCACCCCATGCCGGGTCCGTCAACTCGTGTATAAGATGTTCAGCCCTTGCTTCATTCGGTACCATATGCCTCACTCCTCTCCCCTATAATATTATACTACCAATTTACGGCTCTTAAGGGCTGCAATCGCCTTTTTCGCCGTACAAACGCGGGAAATCCATATAATTCCCGCATATATTCTCTATTTATTTCTCCCAGGTTAACAGGCACCCTTTTAGGGGTTCATCATGTTAGATGCAGAAACCCCGGGAAAAAATTCCCCTTTTTAATAAGCCTTAATCAAAAAACTCAAAAAAAGGGGATACAAGTTTCTTTGTATAATGCGCGAGGGGGGACTTGAACCCCCATGAGGATTACCCTCACTAGGCCCTCAACCTAGCGCGTCTACCAAATTCCGCCACTCGCGCATGTTTAAAAGCCTAAGGATTCTAATACACAAATCTGAAATTGGCAAGTTGTTTTACACTGACATCTTCTCTTTGCAAGACACGGGCAAGCAATTCTACCTGATATGAATCCAACGGGTAGCGCGTATCTATAGTGAGCGCCAGCGAACGATGATGCGCGCTTAATGTAAGACACGCCCATCCTCGAAGACTCGGACTGGGCGTGGCACCCGGAGGGGTGTAATGGTGTCAGGCGCCGCTATCCTCGAAGACTCGTAGTAGCGGTGCCCCCCGGATTATCCATTATTAAGGGTCAACGGAATCATCCGGCTGAAAGGAAATCAATTTATTCATTTCGAGTGCGTGAAAGAATGCCTGCACTCTTGGAACAGCCGGCTCGATCCCATCGCCGAACTTGCGTTTTGCTTCCGATAGAATATCCCCAACCGTGCGTCCGCCATCGCATTTACCGTAAATGAAGCTGCCGATCTCGTCGAGTTTGATGCCGATATTGTCTCCAAGTTTGAGTAATCGGCAGAATCCGATACCGACCGGGTTCTTGAATTTAGGCACATCTATGCGTAACAGACCATCGTCGGTCGGTACGGCATCATAAACCCGTGAAGGGACCATGTCGAGAAAGTTACGGGCTTTCGAATCAGCGTTCAGTTCACTCCTCCCCCGTCGAGCGACCACGCAATGCAATACCAAGGAACATGGCAACTACAACAGCAGCCAGAACGATGGTTATGATCCAAGAAATGTTATCAGGCATTGTAAATGAAATATCATTCTCCCTGTCAATTATGAATTTGACGGGCATCTCGACTCCGACCATCCTTGGAATTGCTAAGATTATCCCGACGAGTGCTTCACCGGCGATGATACCCGACGCGAAGATGATGCCCCTGTGTATTGCCCCGAACACTTTCTTGTATCCCTGCTTAACCATCAGGCGCCATACGAGGAAGTGGAGCAATCCGCCGATGAATATAGGCACCGACATTACCAACGGGAGGTAGATACCCACCGCTACCGCCATAATGTGTGTACGAACAGGAGCCTTGAATGCTTTCAAAATCTCGTCGAGCACAATCAGGATTATTCCAATTATTCCCCCGATTATCAGCATATCCCAAGGCAGTCCGCTCTTATCGAAGATCATCTTCGAGAGGCTCGCGAAAAGGTTTGCCTGGGGAGCGAGGAGGTATTCGGCATTTCCCTCAGCCGGCTTGGTGAACCCGTAACCAGTGTATAGAACATGCAGTATCGGCGCTATTATGAATGCCGGGAATATGACGCCAAGGAACTGGGTCAATTGCTGTATGCGTGGAGTTGCCCCAAGGAGATAACCGGTCTTAAGGTCCTGGGAGATATCACCCGAAGTACAGGCGGCGCAACATACGACCCCGGCAATTCCAAGCGCCGCGAGTATCCCCGCATCACCTTCCAGCCCCGCAATGAGAAGCAGGACCGACGCAAAAAGCAGCGTGCATATAGTCATACCGGAAACCGGGCTGTTGGATGATCCGACCAGTCCGACAATATATGATGCTACCGCCACGAAGAAGAAGGAAGCTATCACCATAATCACTGCCGAGAGTATTCCGAATGTGAAATTCGTGAAGCTTATATACAAAGCCGCCGTTGCTATCGTAATGATGATAGCGGCTATCCAGATGAAATTGAGTCCGATATCTTGCTCGGTACGCTTGACCTGGTTTTTTTCGGTCGATCCGAACCCCGCGAATGTTGCCCGTATGGAACCGGTGATGGCATGGCGTATGGATACGATCGTCCAGAGTCCGCCGATGACCATCGCTCCCACGCCTATATACCTGATCTTCGTGCTCCATATTTCCCAGGAGAAATCAAGCCAGGCAATTTCCCTCAACTCCTCCGGGGTCAACACCTGCCCCGACGATATAATCGGCAATGCCACTACCCATCCAATGACGCCCCCGAAAAATACAAGAAAGGCAACGTTCAGTCCTACGATATACCCTACCGATAAGAGAAGGGGGCTGATTTCCGAGCCAACATAATAGACCGTGTTTCCGACACCGGCCCAGGCGCTTTCAAATGCTCCCTTGACGAATCCGAACAGGCTGACGAGGAGTTTGAAAATTGCGCCTGTTATAATGCCGCCAAAGATGTAAGCTACACCTGCCCCGCCTTTATCACCGACCTTGAGTACTTCGGCGCAGGCTACACCTTCCGGGAACTTAAGCTGCTTTTCATCCACTATCAGGGCTTTCCTGAGTGGAATCATGAACAGCACTCCAAGCAGTCCGCCAAGCAACGCAATCAGGGTAATCTCAAGATAGTGTTCATTGAAGCTCTTCCAGACGCCGGTAATCACAAGCGCGGGGACGGTGAATATAATCCCTGCGGCAAGCGATTCCCCGGTGGATGTTATAGTCTGAACGATATTATTTTCGAGGATATTTCCGCGCTTTAGGATTCCCTTGAGGATCGCCATCGAAATAACGGCAGCGGGAATCGAGGCGCTTACGGTCATGCCGATCTTCAGGCCTAAGTAGGTATTCGCCGCGCACATAACCAGCGCAAGCAGAATACCGAGAATTATCGCCTGCCCCGTGGCCTCGGGAATTTTTTTCTCCGCTGGAACGTAGGGGACAAATTCGTCGTTGGACATATCTCCTCCCATATTTCCCGGTCACTTCAAATCCACTACTCAACAGGATTTAATCATATCTAATTAGGATGGATATTTGAAGCGGAATAAAAAAAGAACCCGCGAAAGCGGGTTTTGGGCTTGCCGTATTTGGTGGTGCGGGATATAGCCTAAAAGAACGAATTGACCATACAGCTTACGAAAAATGCAATACTCACATAGTTAATGATTTTTCGCATACCCTCGTCCATACCCTTGATACCGCGGCTGCTCTGGGAACCGCCGCCCATAATGCCCGATATACCCTCGTGCTTCTGCTGCATCAATGCCACAAGTCCAATCAGACTAATACAGATGGCAACATGTAAAAACATTAAAATCGCCGTCATGAGCACACGCTCCTAAAAAATGTCCGGTTATATTATATTATCCGCACCGTTAAAGCAAGGGTGATTGGCTTTTTGTTTCTTGTGTAACCACCCTTCTGAAGACAGAAGGGTGCTACCCGGAAAGACAATGGCGAAAGCCGAGGAACTGAATTTGTTTAATTACCCTTTCAATTTGACGAGAAGATCGACAATATTCTCCGCCGTCCTTTTTACAGTAGCCAGGCCTTCTTCATCGTTCATCACATCACCAGGATTACTCCCGAATCCTACATTCCAGTAACTGCTCCCGGGTTGGATCATCTCATTTATGTAGAAGAAGAAATTCATCGTCGCCAACGTGAAATTCTGTCCAGCGTGACGCGCGACCGCAATGGATGTCCCGACTTTGTTGCGCATAAGTTCTCCCCCCGCCCTTCCTGAATACCCTATGCGATGAATAAGAGCGAGGATTTCCGGCGTGGGGGTACCGAAATATACCGGTGATCCTAAGATGAGCGCATCGGCATCATAGATCTTCGCGGCGATCTCATTCAGGTCATCCTTATGGCCGTAACATTTCCCATCTTTCGCTTCCTTGCATTTCATACAGGCAATGCAGCCATTCACTGTCTTGTCACACAGAGTAATCAGTTCAGTCGTACCACCCAATGAATTTATCCTCGAAAGGCATACGTTGAGTAACTGCTCCGTGTTGCCGCCCTTACGTGGGCTTCCGCATACAGCAATAATTTTCATGTTTATTGATCCTCCCAGATATGTTCAATATTCTCAATGTTGTCGGGCTCGTCGGTAG
>CBDVBS010000118.1:0-9465 GCA_965372275.1 uncultured bacterium
ACCGTTGATATTTGGGCGTTTTGTGGAAACCGGATTGCATGGGTATGATGTTACCGTATTCACCTACAAACTTCGAAGACTCGTTTGTAGGCGGCACCCGGACATGAGACATAAATATTCATCCAACGTCAGTGTGAAGTATGTGCCACACGGAATGTACTCTAATGCCGCATCGCCAATTATCGGCTATAATAAAGATAAGATACTTTATTGAAAATTCTAAAGGAGCAGTAAATTGCATTTGTTAACACGATTATCTTTGATATTCATTATCGCCGGACTCGCCATCGGATGTTCGAACGTATCGAACAACCCGCTTACACCGGATAGCACCCGCGATGCCGAACCGGCGCACCGGGCCAATGCCCATCATCTCTGGGGACTTTGGCAATTCATGATAAACCCGGAGCTTGAAACGGTGGAATTTGCCCCTGTACGCGCGGCGGAGCTGCATATCAATGCAGTTACATTTCTCGAACCACCGGCGAATGTGAACCTCAGCATCGAGGGGCCACCGGAATTCGCGGGCGGCAATGTTACCGTCAACATCGGAATTACTCATCCATTTACAGGGCTGGATCAGTTTACGGGATTCGATGTGAAGGGAATACTCATCGGTCATGGCTCCATCCAGGTGCACGATCTCCCGGCGCTGCTCTTTGCCGATGATACCCAGTTGCGATTGCTCAATCCCGACGGCCATACGCGCTGGTGGAATCCCGAGGAATTCCCCGGCGGTACGGTCGATCACCAGGGCTATAAGGACGGCTTGTTAGGCGCTCCCGATTCCGTCGCGGGTTTCACCGGGACGCTCAATCCCTACAAGTACTACTGCGATTTCCTCGGTGCCGAGGATGATCTTGCGACGCTCCCGGTCGATAACCGTGGATATTTCTCGGCCGGCGCGAAGAATTTTCGGCAATTCGTTATCGACTTCACACCCTCAGGACTCGTTTTCAACTACGCGGTGGACGCAAACTGGCTGCCGCCGAGCGGACCTGTTGTCCCGGACGATTTCCCGCCGGGAGCAAACCAGCCGGAGCCTTACAGGATCGAGCTGACTGAAATAACCAATACGCTTGCTTACAACACAACCTCGCAGGAAGCATCAGGGCAATTTGTGATCGATGTTGATCTCTACGACTGGAACGGTGCCGGGCATGATATCGCATGCGGATATTCCACCAACGGAGAGCTTGCCGGTATATGCAGTTTCTTCCCAAGTGGTGGTGGAGAAGGTTATTCGACATACCAGATCGATACCGGACCAGGTAACATGACATCGGCCGATGATATACTCCTCTGGATTGCGGTCGAATGCCAGAGTCCCATGGACTACAACGGCTTCCTGCCATGGGAACCGCAGGGAACATACTTCCCCATCATCGTCACCGTTGCGGAAGAGAGCTGATACAATATATTGAATTCAGGCGATTTATACACCCCCACTACGGGGGTTTTCTTTTGGCTGAATCATTATCATACTAATATTCACGGGCAAATCTCATCTAAGATAATAGAGATAATAAAGGAGATGCCGAGATGAGAATTCCATATGCATGTATAACCGCAATATTTGTCCTGATGCTAATCGGATGTTCCGGCGGCGGAGATATTCCGTCAACCCCGGATGCCGCGGTTGATGAAATACCGTCACGCTTTGATGCGATGCACCAGGCGTGGGGACTCTGGCAATTCGAAATTGACCCGGTTGCAAGCAACGTTAATGTGATGCCGATACGTTCGGCGGAACTTCATCTCAACGCGTTGCACTTCCTCGAACCCCCCGTAAACCTCTACCTGACTCTCGAAAGCCCCCCGGATTTTTCCGGCGGCGTATTGACTATCGACATCGGTCTGAGGCATCCGTTCTTAGGACTGAACCAATTCACGGGATTCGATGCGAAGGGAATAATCATCGGTCATGGCGCTGAAACAATCGATGAGCTTCCGTCACTCATATACGCGGGAGAGAACGACATCAGGCTCCTCAACGCCGATGGATATATCCGCTGGTGGAACCCGTCGGAGTTCCCGCCAAACCCGGCCCACCCGGTAAAGGGATACAAGGATGGACTGCTCGGCGCTCCCGATTCGTTGGCCGATTTCTCAGCCACGCTCAACGGGTATAAATACTATTGCGATGATTTAGCCGATCCCGATGACACGCTTGATGTTATCGATCCCGAAGGACGGGGAGTATTTTCCGCCGGGCAGAAAAATGTCCGCACCTTTGTAATTGACTACACCCCATCCGGACTTATTTTCAACTACGCGGTCGATGCATCATGGCAATACCCGGTTGGAGACCAGCCATGGCAGGTGCCGGATGACTTCCCGAAGAACGCCAACCAGCCTGAGCCCTACAGAATTGTTATTAATGAGATCGCGAACACTCTCGCTTATGATATCTCCACCGGTGTTTCAGCGGGAGAATTGAACCTTGAGATCGATGTTTATGACTGGTTCCACGCCGGTGAAAATATCATCGGGGCATACTCGGCCGATAGTGAATTGACAAGCGCAACAACTTCAACCCCAATTGGTGGCGGTGTGGGATATTCTACATACGCGCTCGATATCACGCCGGACGGTCTGGACTCGACCGACGATGTCCTGCTCTGGATCGCGGCGGAATGTTCGACACCCGACGGGTACGGCGGCATCCTTCCCGACGAAACCCAGGGGATGTATTTCAACTATTCCGTCGGCATCGAAACGGGCGTTACCGATGAATGCGGCGAGCTGGTGCATACATACGAAAACGAGTTCGCAATCACCGGTGTAACCCTGGGCAACAATGTTTTTCTTGGTGACATTGGCCTGCAGGAAGTCGGGCCGTATGCGGGCAAAGCAATTGTCCAGACAGAGACGAGCAAGTTTTCCGCTGTTGATATCACCGGCACAATCGGCAATGCGGTCGAGTATTTCACATATTCGGAAAACAACTTCCACCATTCGGTTGACTGCTGTCCTTACTCCGGTCGTATCGCGTTAGCCGATCCGGGAAATTCTGATAATAACCAAATTGACATCTTCGATGTAAACGGCGAGAAGCTGACAACATTTATTGTGAGCGGGGACCATGTCGTATGTCTCGATTTTGACGATAACGGGGATATCTGGGTTATTGTAACAACCGGCACCACTCCCATGCTGCTGCATCTCAAGTACGAAGCTGATGCCCCGTATTATTCCCCCGTCGATACCGACTCCCTCAACCTGGCGCCCCAGTTCCCGTCTGCGTCGGGGTTATGGCTCTTTGGTGATATCGCCATCGATTATGAGGATGAGAAAGCTTTTGTACTCGGATGCATATCGGGCGGTGCCGGCGCGCATTATTTAGCGGCCTACGATATTTCAGGAGCGGCGGTTTTTCTGGATGGTCGAAACGATGTATTTTCCGGGCCTGTCGCCGCAACCTGCCATACTTCCGTCAGGTACGGGCGACGTCTCGATATTGAAATCGACCACAGCCTCGCTGAATATTGCCGTATTGTGGCAAGCGCGCAGATATTCGAAAGCAATCAATACCGACATGAACTGGTCAGGCTGGAGGATGATCTGACGACGATGGATATATATTCGGGCGGCCTGTTTTCCACTTATCAGAATCTGCCTTCACAGATCATCATATCGCCGGATGATCCTCACGATCTCATCGCCACGCCGCAGAATTTAGGCAAGGTTCAGTGGTTCACTTGTGCTGATTGGTAAATTTCATGTAACCCGACTTTCTGATTTCATGTAACCCGGCACTCTGATTTCATGTAACCCGGCATTCTGATGCCGGGAAATAAATTCTTATAACGGGTAGCGCGTATCTATAGTGAGCGCCAGCGAACGATGATGCGCGCACATACCAAAACACCGCTATCAGCGAGGACGCTGAGTAGCGGTGGCACACGGAGTGCATACGCTTTATTCACAAGGGTAGTTGAAAACAGCCGGGTTTAAAATCACGTCACGTGCTATTAGGATTTATTTCCCGGCATCAGAATGCCGGGCTACATGAAGTCAAAATGTTGGGCTACAAGATTAAAGACTTTCCGGGTGGCACCCTTCTGTCTTCAGAAGGGTGGTTTCTCAATATCAACTATTCCACAAGCCTGATCGCTCCATAGCCATCCGGGTCTTTCACCAGCACTGTACCCCTCGCCCACTCACCCGCGCCTTTCCACCCCATTCCGTCCGCGTCATGTATGGCAATATTGAACCGCACTAAGTCCCCGGCACTAAGTGTTTCCACTCCAAACGCATCAGCCGGTATGAATATCTCGTAAAACGTCTCATCCATTATCCGCTCAACACGCAACGGGAATTCGACCCGCTCTCCATCAGCGGGGATAACCGGTTCGCTCACACTATTGTGGTGGCAGTATGAAATCAATCCGGAATCCGTGAGGGCAAATGAATATTCAGCCGTACTCTTCTTCAGCGATCCCGCTATCTTCTCATTCGGTTTCTTGATGGCGATCTGCACGCTGTCCCCTCGCCAGATATTCGCGCCGCTATGTTGGTTATCGTGCACATTATCACGCACGCGGCATCCGATGAACAACCCTTCAGGCAACCATCCGATATGCGGCTCCGCGCCGAGATCATCAACATTGTATCCCCTGATGCCGCGCATATGCTCCTGCTTCATAAGCCCAAGCGGAGTAAGTACGGGCTCCCATGTGCCGTAGTCATCCTCTATGCTGAGCGGCTCCACGCGCATTATTTCCGCATAAGGCCCGGCGGCGAATGTGACGGGCAGTTCGAACATCTCACCACCCGCAATCAGCTTGAGCGTTGATGGGAATTCCCCCTGTCCCGGATATGACTCGACCGTTACGCCGATCCTGATCCGCACTTTATGCATCTCTACCCCTGATTCTTCACGCGAAAGCTCCACGACATCCGCCGCCAACGGCCCATCGAATTTCACCTTCGGCTCACCAGTCACAAACGGCACGCTGCTGACCACGTCGGCTTCTACGATACACTGCTCGCCGGGCAGAACCTCGCGCCGCCCTTCCAGCAAATATGCCGCCGTTCCATTGAGACGCCATATATCAATCGGCTCGCTGAAGCGGGACATATCACCCGCCATCACCTTCAAAAATGCGAAGTAATTCCCCCTCACAATTTCACCACCGGGCTTCATCACGAACCGAACTTCCCTCTCTTCACCCGGCTTGAGAAAGAACGCCGGTGCTTCGAATTCATCGATCCAGCCCCACGTTTCAAACGGGCAGATGAGTTCGACATGCACCGGCAATGTATCCATGGATATATTCTTCACATGCCCGGTGAGTGATGTTTCATTACCCGGCGTGATTCCAACAGTGTCATTCTCAAGCATTATCTCGATCGGGAAATCTTCAGGGGAATTCGTTCCGATGGGAACGATGTCATAGCAGAGATTCCCGTTGATGTCTTCCATCTCCGCGCGAAGCCATCGCACTACATTCGAATCCCGGTTCCCTTCAATCCGCAGTTCAACTGTCCGGAAACCGGATGGTGATAATGAGATATCCACCGCCATCGGCATGCAGGTGAATCCATCGGGAGGGATGATATTTGCCTGGCCTTCGAACGCCGCATCAATCGATGAATTGCTTATCACCAGTTCGATTGTCGCTTTGCCATTTTCGAGGATCACCGGCCGCTGCTTGAATATTATCGACTGCGGCGCGTTACCGGTGGGGGCTTCGTGACGGTCGTGATGCCAGTATGCCGAAAAATGCGGGGCCGGTGGATCAGTTGGATGAGAAAGATCAACATCCCGAAGTTCATTCGATGTTTCAAACTCGATTGCATATGTTCGCATCTGGAACGGGTTCAGTTCGATCTTAATCCCGCCACCCGAAGTGCTCTGCTCCACCAAAGGTTGTTCAGTCAGATCACATTCGATAATTCCATTTATCGGTTTTTTGAATTTCAGATCAATCTCAGTCTTATCGCCACGTCCTTCATAAAGTCGAAGTATGCACGCGCCTTCAGACATCTCGTTAATCCCCTGGACATAATCAGCCGGGAATGGGCCTTTGAAACACGACATCTCCCATGCGCTTGAATCTGAAGTTATCAGCGACCAACTTGCCGGGAGATTGCCTTTCGAGATATCCCCGGCAACGGCCATTGGTGGACGATTGAACTCGGATGCCTTCCTGCCAAGCTCCGCATCCGAATAGTCGCCGGCAAAGGAAGTGAAACTGAATTCATAACGATGACTCCAATGCTGCGACTGGCATATGGTTCCATCCGGAAGCCTTCTTTCCGGCGGATGCATCCAGTGAAATCCAGGCTCCGCCGCGATTGCCCTGTACAGCGACAGCGAAAATCGCCCGTCACCATCGGCTATGAAATCGATATTCCCCCGGTTGAAAAACGAGACGCCCCAATCGGGATCGGAAACCGCTCCGTCGGGGATGTTGGATGCATTCATTCGAATACGCCCACCCGCTCGCACCTGGCGTGCGATGTTACCGATGAGTGACACACATGTGTCAGTATCAGATGCGTTAAGAATTATTGTGGGGATATCCCCATCCACTTCCAGATACACCGCCTGCCCTTCTTGGAATACGGAACCATGCCCGATTGCCCCGGCACGCTTATTCATCCCGGCTCCGCCGAGCAGGATGCGGAAATCCGGCAGGTTGCTGTCGAGTGCGCGATCGCCGTACGGTCGCTCATCATCGGGAACCGCCGTAGTGCTTATTCCCCGTCCGAATAATGCCACGACCAACTTGTCAACACTCTCACGCATGTCCGCATCCGGATTCGATGGATACACAATCTCGCCAACCGCGTGGGAACGCATAACGCTGCCCCCGTCAGCGGTTGGAATCAATACACGCAATGGCGCTCCCAATCCGCAGAACCGGTGACATGAAAAATTGAGGGGGAATTTATTCTCCGCCACATCCTCCCACCATCCCGGCGTGCGTCCGACGACGAAATTGCTCACCTCGCTGAATGGCATCGCGCCATCGAGGTCGAAATCGAAATCGAGCGTCACAAGCTCATCCATCCCGCGCCTGCCACCGGTCTCTATGGTGATGTCCAACCGATCACTTCCGGGTGATGTGCACAATGTATATACCATCCGTCTCGTTCCCGATCCGAAAGGCGCTTCGGCGATAATTGACCGGCGCGTTGCCGTGGTAATCAGGCTCAGTGTGGCGGAACTATCGACCGTGCTTTCGGATTCACCATTGGTGTGAATCAACCATGCCGGGCCTTCACCCATCCCCGGGAATCTCGTATGCCCGGGATATTCCTCCCGCACCACGACTTCCGCGCCCAAGCCGCCGGGCTTCAGGAGTTCACGTTTGAGCTGCTTATCATAAATACTCGTAAGGCATCCACCGCGCGATGCATCGACCGTAATCCGATACCTGTCGTTCTCAATCACACCCTCATCACCGGCGATAACTTCCGCGATGATTTCATTTCGCCCACGCAGTTTGATCCAGTATGTCTTCCATCCGAGAGGCGGAATTTCATCCGGTATGAATCGAACCACGCCGCTGCTTCCGATCCTCTCCAACTCCGTCGGAAACTCAGTGCCGGATGCATCCACGACAACGACATCTTCATTGCCGGGAATCTCGCCAATGTCGGCTTCAACTTCCACGGATGATGCAAACGGATGCGGGTTGAATACGAGCAATGCGCGGGCAGCACCATCTGGAGCATTCGATGAATCAACTTCCCCGGCAATCGCCGCTAATCCATTCTCTTCTATCGATTCGCCGATATCCACCGCCGTACGCCATGACGACAGCAGGTGGAGATACACTTCCCCGCCTTCACTGCCGGTGATCGCATCGTGATGTGTGCAGAACATAAGTTGACGCCATGCCCGGGAGAAATCGCCCGATGGATATTCCGCCCCGAACATCCCGGCTATCGCGGCGATTGTCTCGGCCGTGAGCAGTGCATTCTCGGCGGCACGTTGCGCCTGCTTGGTATCTTCGAATGTCAGGTTGCATCCCGAAAGCACCGGGTTCAGATCCCGAGCGATGGGACGAAGATAAATATCCCGCGATGTAACTTCAGCTTCAACCGACGCGGTGAAATCGCCGAACGTTCCGAGCCGCGCATCAATTCCTTCATACCTCGCGTTAAATGCCCTGCACTGCTCCGCCAACTCCGGGATTGCGGGGCCGAAGTCGCCAAGCAGCGGGATGCATATATTGTGTGTCGCCGAGGTCTGCTTGAGATCGAGGAACGCCCACATCAGGTATGCGTTGAATTCATCATTCTCCCTGCCCTTCAGCCACTTGTAGTAATAGTCATAATGTCCCGACATATAATGCGCGAAAATCTCCGACCCGTCCGGGCCTAACCAGCGGAACTCACTCGGGATATTCTGATCCTCAAAACCAACTCCGAAATGATGAAACGCCGCCCTGGCAAACGACGCCCATTTCAATCCTGATGCTGCGCAGAATTGCGCGAAATTCGGATCGTGCCCGAAACAGTCGCATTGCCATGCAGCTTCCTGCTTCGCACCGTAAATCGAATCCATATATCTGCAGCCATAAACAAAATTCCGCGCGTTGGCTTCCGCGCCGATATGATTCGTCTGCGCTTCGCAGTACATCCCGCCCAGCACCTGCAGCCTTCCGTTGTTGATAAGCTCACTCATGAATTCCCGCTCTTCGGGATATGCATCCCAATACGGCTTCAGGTAGGGCACCTGTTCGAGGACGAATTTATAATCCTCATCCTTGCGGCATGCATCGAGGAATCCGTCGATCAGACCGAATGCCCCGTCGCGTTCGGGCTTCATCCCATCACCGGCGGCGAGATAATTTGACTGCGTATTCCACCAGACCGGGTCATAGTGGAACCCCGTGATGATCCACAAATTAAACGCCACATCCCCGCCTCTCATTTCAACCACATCCGTCTGCTCAACCCGGTCCCCGGATGTTGCCTTAGCTTTTAATACTTCACCATCTTGAGTTGGGCGATTCAGTTCGATCAGGATTTTTTGTGAGCCTTTTGCCGGGTCGATGCCGTCGAACACGGCGAGGATTTCATCGGCTGATGTTATCTCGATACTGATGTTTTCGAGGCCGATCGGTTCAACTGCTGCATACACAACAGCCGCACCGGTTTCCCTCACGGTCATGGGAAGAAGAATTGCCGACAGGAAAGACATAGGGTCCTCCGTATATATCCCTGTAGCTTGTGACATGGGAGTTGTAAGGATAGTCAAGATACAAACTATGACAAAAACGATTATTCGCATAGGATGAACATTATATGAAATGTGATGGCGATTTAATATCCCGGCGGAGAAGGCAGGCCGTAAAGGCATGCAGAAAAGGCAGGCTGGAAAGCCTACCCCACACATAAAATTTACCATCCATTCTTTCCGGGTGTCTTTCCGGGTGCCACGAATACGGGTGACGGGGCGGAAAAAAGTCATAACCGGACCGATGTTTCGGGACACCCTTGTCC
>CBDVBS010000119.1:0-9459 GCA_965372275.1 uncultured bacterium
ATTGCCTTTTTGTCTAAATGAGGTATCAACCCCTTAAAAATGTGCCATTGGTAGCTGCTATCCTGATGTGAACGTAAACAGGATAGTATGCCGGGGTTATCTATAAAGACCACGGTCAGCCCTCCCAAAGCGTCGGGCAGACCGTGCCATCAAGAACGAAAAATTTATGCAACGTTGGGATCCAACGTCTCGCCGCCGAAGGTTTCGATGTGAAATTTGATGGCTGATTTTGCATCAGCTAAAGCATCCTCATATGTGTCACCCTCACCGACAATAACTCCCTTTAACCCGAGGGGGTACGCTACATAACCGTCACAGTGCTTCTCAACAATAATTTTGATTTGTCTCAATTTCTTTAATCCACCAATCCCGGGTTCTCCATGTCGATCCAGAAGAATTGCACGCGGCCGTCGGTGCCGCCTTTCAAAACCCGCTGCTGTGCCGCCCACATGGCGAATGTCGCGCGCTGCTCAAGTCCTGTATATCCCGGGCCGTACGGGTCTTCATCCAGCGGGAATCCATCCCCGCCCTGGGCAAGAAAGTCGGTGCAGAGCAAGGAGTATTCCGCATTATCATCAATTTCCGCCCAGCCCGATTCCGGCGCGTTCATCGGGAGTGCTGCGTACTTCTGAGTGTCGTTGTTGACGTCGATGCTGAATTCCGTCGGGGGCGTATCACCGATGAAAATCCCCGCCAACTGCATATCGACATAAACCACGCTTAACCCGCTGACTTGCGGGAACCCCCCATCGCCATATTGCAGGCCCGCGTATTCGTAAACTTCCCTCAATCTCTCTCCGCTCAGGAAAACTTTCATCATAAAATTATCGTAAGGAAGGACGCCATAAAGATCACCGAACGTCACGTCACCCGCATTGATGGGCGCGCGGAAGTTACCGCCGTTGAACAGCACGACATCAGCCCCGGTGACGCCGCGCATGGAGTCGCAGATTATATCGGCAAGGGCGTTCTCTTCAAGGCGGATGGTATCGATCTTGAGATCCTCCTCCGCTTTGCAGATGAATTTGTCCATCTCGGCGGCGAAGCGTCGCTCGTAATCGGCGATGAATGCTTTCATCCCGTCATCTTCCGGTTCGTTTGGAGAAAGGGGTGTGAATTCGTTCTCCATATTGATCAGGTTGAATCTCGCGTCGGGATCATCGGCGGGACGTTCGAATGTCAGCTTCAGTACGCCGAGATTCCTGCCCCAATCACCGTTTTGTGTAACCACCACGTTCCCGACCTTTGTCGGTACATCGAGTACCGTATGAGTGTGACCGCCGACTATCACATCGATCTCCGGCACCGCTTCGGCTAATTTCAGATCGCGGTTGTAACCCTGGTGTCCGAGTGCGATCACGATGTCGCACCCGATCTCCCGCAGGTAGCGCGCAAGGCTTCTTGCGATGGGAAGCGTCGGGTGCACATCGACATGCTCGGCGATGCTCGGGTGTGTTTCAAAAATAAGTGTCTCTGTTGTCAGCCCGATAATGCCGATGCGGTAATCCCCCCGGCGTATGATGCAGTACGGGTCGGTGAATGGACGCCCGCGTTCCCGGTCAACGACATTCGCGCAAAGAACGTGGAAATTCACATCGCTCAACCGGCTGAGGAGTAATTCATATCCGAAATCGAACTCGTGGTTGCCGAGGCACATCGCGTCGTATCCCATCTGGTTCATACATTCGAGATCGAGGAATCCCCGCAGCATGTTGCTGATCGGCGTACCCTGGAACACGTCCCCGGCATCTAAGACCAGCCAGTAATAATTCGTGTCAGCTCTTTCACGCTGGATGGCGACACGTCTTCTGGCGACTCCGCCCCAGTCATTTTCACCGTGTGAGCGAAACGGCAGGAGGTGGCCGTGGGTATCGTTGGTGTGCATAATGCCTAACTTGAGCACTTCGACATCAGGCTGTTCCGCACCGGAATCGGTTGGCATAAATATGAAGATCGGAATCAGTAATATTAAAATCAGCTTACGCATGGGAGCACCTCTTATAATATTTTGTATCGCTATTATAACTGATTGCACCTGACCCTGAAATCAAAAACTCTTGATGGCACGGTCTGCCCGAGGCCTTGCGAGGGCTGACCGTGGTCTTCATTGGGGGTAGCAGTATTCCATGAAGGTAGCTGCTATCTTGCGAGTCTTCGAAGCAAGTAGCTGCTATCCTTCTGTTAATTTTATAAACCAACCGACATTCGCCCTTCCGTAACCGCATAACCGCTTTTTCAGGGACGACTAATTCGCTTTTCACCTTGTTGTCGAACCTATCACTTGATAACATATTCATGGAATAAGTTTCTCGAAACGGAAACCAGAGAGCAAGCATAAATAGGAGATGTAATCATGACTATCGAAAACCGCCTTGAAGCACTTGAGCGGGGTCTATCCGCCGCTAAACGACGTAACAAGTATCTGCTGGTCGGGCTGGTGGTGTTGGCTGTTATCTGGGCATTCACGAGTACCACGGGAACCGTTCAGGCTCAGCCGGGAGAGAATATCATTCGGGCTGAAGGGTTTGAGTTAGTTGACCCCCAGGGGCATATCCGCGCCTTGTTGGGCGTGACCGACAGCGGGTCTGTGCTGGGCCTGTACGACGAGAATGAGAATTGCCGCGTCTTTTTGAGCGCGACCGACAGCGGGCCGGGGCTGAGCCTGTTCGACGAGAATGGGAAGTCCCGCGTCGGCCTGTTCGCGAGCGACAGCGGGTCGGGGCTGGGCTTTACGGACGAGAATGAGAAGACCCGCTTCTTGCTGAGCGTGACTGACAGCGGGCCTGTGCTGGGCTTGTACAACGTGAATGGGAAGCCACGCGTCACCCTGAGCTTGCTCGACAGCGGGCCGATGCTGGACTTTAAGGACGAGAATGGGAAGCCACGCGTCACCCTGAGCTTGCTCGACAGCGTGCCGGGGCTGGCCCTGTTCGACGAGAATGGGAAGCCCCGCGTCGGCCTGGCCTTGCTCGACAAATTAGGGCCGGGGCTAAAGCTGTACGACGAGAATAAGGATCTTATCTGGTCTGCACCTTGATTACACTTGTCGGAAGGACGGATAATATCCCCAACCGGCTTTAGCTGGACATCAACCGGCGCTGAAGTATATTTTATCAAGAGGTGAAAACCAATGGATAAACGTTTATTCACCCTTCTTATCATCATCGCCTTAGGCATATGGGCGAACGTCATAGCTACCGTCTTCCTACAGCCCACGCCCATCCTTGCCGCCAGTGGTACAACGGACGTTAATATCGAAGAGGTGGGCGGCAAGAGCGTATCCTATGGCGCCCCTATTGATGTCAACATTGATGAGATAGCCGGGATGACGCCCTGTCTGACCTTCCCGATACCTGTTGAAGTCGAATAAGGAGTAATAGCCTTAAAGGTGTAGGAATCGGGAACATGCTTTATCCTTTATCCAGCTTGCACACTTTACAGGGCCGATAGCCCCGCGCTTCCGCATCCAGGACGTCCGCGCGGTTTCCTGATGATTGGCAGCCCGGAAGGTGACCCTCCGGTTCACCCCTGCGCGACACTTGCCATATCAGCCAAAGCTATATAATGGCGAAAGTCGAGCCTGTTTACGATGTGGAACAACTAACATCTTTCAAAAGCTGCATGTGCATAAAAGCGATATTTACCCTGACGCTGCAAAAATAATGATAAATGTGTGGCACGGTCTGCCCGACGCTTTGGGAGGGCTGACCGTGGTCTTCCAAGAACCGCATTAAAAGTGATTGCTGAAACCTCCCCGTCCCCAATTTGAGTCAATGTAGATGTATTCATTTATTTTCTCTTTCTTTTCTCCACTCCCTTTCTTCCCTTTCTCTTCTCCATCTATTCATACGTTTTTTATCTAATATACGATTAGCCTCATTTATCAACTCACCACGAGTAGCTATTCCTCTATAAAATGCTAATATTATATCAAATTCTTCTGCGTCTAATAATATGCGAATAGCTTCACTTGTCGCATTTAAAGAATCTCTGAATTCCTGTTCCTCTTTTTTATTCTGCTGTACTTGCGGTATTATCTCATTTGCCAAAAATAACAATATAGCAAACACTAAAAGCCCTATTAATACTTTCATTCTTCCAGACATTTCGTTACCATCCTTTACATTCGCTATTTATACCATTCTATAGCCCAATCCCCTTTTGCGTGAACAATATTCAAAACATAACTATCCCCTCTTGGGATACTAATTGTCTGATATACTTCACAAGACCCAATTTCATTTGCGAGTGACCAAGACCTATCCTTTTCCGTATCCCATAATCTCACAATAAAATTAGACACTTCTTCATCCGCATTATATTTCAAATGGAATGTCGTAACCCCTTTATCCACTCCTATCCAAAACGCATCACTACCATAACCCCAAACATATCCTGCTTGTGCTGGTAACGCAAGAATAATCAACAAAGTCATTACTAAAACCGCTCTTTTAATCATTTCCCACATCCTTTGTTAATATTTTATATTTAAAGTATCATATAATATCGAAAATGTAAATGGCTAATCCTGACCCAATTCAGCACCTTGTTGAGTCTAATCAATCCCGGACCCTTGATATACGTCTTTCTCATTTGCCCCACCAACTTCAGTGGCATTAACTTCATCCGTACTAACCTCAACCGTGATTGTTTCTATAATAGCATTATGAACGGCCTTGGATAATCCCGGCATACTATCCCGTTTACGTTCCCACGGTCAGACTCGAAGACTCGCCAAACCGTGCCACACGAGGAACCCAACTTAAAATCAGAACCGTGGTTATCAAATGAGCCGAATTAGGTTAAGATGTGAAGCAGGAAAGCTGGTTTGATTCGGGAGACATTTGGAGAACGGACGGAACAGATTCCATTGCCTCATACTGACCATCATCGCGATTTTGCTGGTGGTAATATTCGCCCATGGACGCATACACACCGGGGGTGAATCACCGGGCCTGCCAACCCATGCGCTTCCACGTATGTCATCAATCGAGGTGCTCTACTTCACCGCCGCTTCACAGAGAAGTTCCGGTGGCGGGTTTATATTGAGCGATGAATTCAGCCTTTTCCCGGAAACGGTTGAAGCCAAAAACGGTAATGTCCCAACCTGTTCGCCGATTTTTCTCTCGCTGCTTTCAATCCCCGCCGGATGGGCATCACGGATAACCCCCCCGGTGGATGAGATCGAGGTTTCCTCCGACCTTGAAGCGGAGGAGGCCGGGTATACAAGGGCTTTCACGAACTACTTCAGTCGCTACAAACTGACGGTAATTTTTTTCCAGACACCGTTCCTCGTGCTCCTGTTGCTTATGTTCTACACCGCGTCACGACGTTTTGTCGCTGATGCGAATCAAAGATTCTGGCTGACATTGGGTCTGTGTTTCGGCACACTCGCATATCCCTTCGCGCTCACTTTGAACCCGATACTACCCGCCGCAGCCCTTTTGCTGTGCGGCATACATTACACGTGGGTTTTTTCTGAAAGCAAAAATGCATCCGATGGAATCGGCGCGGGCCTGTTTCTCGGCGTGGCATTTGCCATGCATCACCTTGCTTATGTACCCATCGTTGCGATGCTGATAATCTTAGCGGTAAAACTGCGCGAACCCGAGAGGCTGCTTCCCTTCATCGGCGGATTAGTGCCGGGTGTCGCCGTATTCATCGTCGCTCATGTTGCCGTATTCGGCGATCCGCTTCCCGCGATCTACCACCGGGGCGGCGGTGAATCCGGAATCGTACTTATCTGGCAGCACCTCGTCTGGTCACTGCTCGGATACAACGGTGCTCTATGGATGGCCCCGGTAACGGCGCTCGCGCTTGTTTACTCTCTCACCGGTAAAACCGGTTCTGATACGGGCGCCTCCTTCAGGAAGGTTATCGGCCTCACCACGTGTGTTTTGATCTTAGCGGTAACCCTTGAATCGATTTACACATTCGAACCGTTGCAGGACCCCGACAGCGGGTCGATGATAACCAACGCTTATATGGCCCAGAGGACACCGTCACCTCAGGTCGCGATGAACCCGGCCGGGTTCCCGCTGTCGGTTGCCCTCTACACGAAAATTTTTGGCGGCGAAGCATTGGCGCTCATCGGGCCATGCCTCTTCCTGATGTTCAGCGGGATGTTCATCGCGCCCGGCACATGGCGCGGGTGGGGTATGGTGCTCATTCGGGCCGGGATATTCATCGGGATATTAGCCGCATACAATCCCCTGGGCGGAAGATGGTTCCCGCTGGTTGAGAATTTGCACTTGCTTGGAATGGATATTGCCTTAAGATTTCCGAGGGAATCGATTTTCTGATGCGGAATTGATTAGGCTTGGCCTTCAGGTTACGGTCAAACACATTACCCATATTACGAGATTAATTCAGCTAAAGCTAAATAAAGATAAACAATGATGCAAAACGAAACCATCAATACAGCTCCCCTCGTTGAACCGGGTGAAGTGCTTATAATCATTCCCACTTATAACGAAGCGGAGAATCTCGAAAAGCTCACCGCAAAGATCCATTCGATTGTGCCATTTGTGCATATCCTGGTCGTAGATGACAATTCGCCCGACGGCACCGGCGATATCGCCGACAGGCTTGCGGAAGCCGATGAGCGGATATTCGCCGACCACCGCGAAGGGAAGTTAGGTCTCGGTACGGCATATGTGCACGGCTTCAAATGGGCGATAGGGAAGGACTACAAATATATTTTCGAGATGGATTGCGATTTCAGCCATGACCCGCATGAAATTCCGAACTTCCTGAAAGCCGCTCGTGAATACGACCTGGTGATAGGATCGCGTTTCAAGGATGGACGCCTTTCAGTTGTCAACTGGCCCCTGAGCAGGCTGTTCCTTTCGATGATGGCGATGGTTTATACCCGGATGATAACCGGGCTTAAACTCTGGGATCCCACGACCGGTTACAAATGTTTCAACCGTCGTGTCCTTGAAGCAATCAGCCTCGAAGGGATTCATTCGGGCGGTTATTCGTTTCAGATCGAGATGAATTTCCGGGCGCGAAGGAAGAAATTCACCATCGGTGAAATTCCGATTATCTTCAACGATCGGCGAGAGGGCCAGAGCAAGATGAATAAGAAGATCGTTTTCGAGGCGATCGGTGTTGTCTGGAAGCTCCGTTTCGGGGCAATGTGGGAGGATATCAGAGGGCTTTTCGGGGCGAAGAAAAAGATATGAAGTGGTGCAAATTGCGCTGACCTGTTGCAAAATGATACACAACAAGCGAATTATATAATATAGGATTTTTGAAAACCAGTTTTTTTCACGGAAGCCTGAAATGAATACTATGCGGATGTATAGCGAATTGATTATCTATACATGCATTATGATGCGAGTAAGTGTTAAGGTTTTTCGACATAAGCTATACAGTTTTTTAAGTCCCTTAACAATGCGGTTGGTCCGGGGTGAAATATTTTATGTCACGAATCATATTAATATGTTAGAATAACTGAAATATTGTGCAATCCCCTTATTGGTACGGGGATTGCTCAAATATCAAGTGTATTATGCTCTGGGTTAGGTTGCCTTATACTTTTGAGAAGAGAATGGCGAAAACAGAAAGGTGTAGTTATGGTCGCGGTGTTGATCATCGCGCTTGCGATTGCCATTTTTTCATACAGCATCCTGATCACCTCCCTTGACTCAATGGAACGCTCCGATGTCCAGGACTACCGCGTGAAGGCGGACACCTTAGCCGAAGGCGCCGTTGAGGAAGCCGCATATGCCCTGAAGCAAAACCCCGATTATTTTATTCTGCCTGAAAACCAGGGAATTCTCCCCGAGCGCGCGGGTGGATACCCGGATGCGGAAATCAAGAAGGAACTCATCTCAAATGACGGGACGTTTGTTGACCTCTGGGACGATCTTCCGGAACAGACGATCAGGGCTGCCAAGGCGGAATACGAACTTACGGCCTACGAGTACCCGGACCTGTATTTCGTCTGGGGCGACACCGATGAGGCAACCCTCCAATTTGTTGACGAATTTGAATATCGCCGGCATTTCTACGATTATCACTACAACCCCTATGAGCAGTCAACAGACATATTTATCTCGGCGGGCGCCGAAGTCGACGACGGTCTGAACGACCGCGTGTTTTCGTTCGAGGGGAAGAGATACCCCGCGGATATCACGCGTTTCCAGTCAAGAACCAACGATGCCTGGGAACCGAATGAGAACGATGTCCTGCCGGCATATTTTGAATCCGAGCACAATACATATGACCTCGACACTGAGCGTATATGGGCATTCACATACGACCATGACCCGGCTCATCCGGGCAGGGACATTAGCCGTATCGACCTTATCGCCGACCCGGGGGAATTCGGTCTCGGTTCAATTGGTGACACTATCACCGTCGCCGGATGGAACGGTGTGACATTTGACCCGTTTCTTCCCCTTCCCCCCAATTACTGGGATGGGCCTGAAAATTCGGTTATTTACATATCCGATGGTATCCCGTCGACAACTTTGCGCCTGAAGTTTGAAACTGATTCTGTTATCGACTTCCTGCCTGGTTGGGACTACGGTTTTAAGATCGGCGGCGTGCGTTATTTCTTCGATTCAGAGCATTACCCGGTATGCTACGAAACCCCGCACCCGTATGATCATATTTTTGCCAACGTGCCGGGGAGCCCGAGAGTACAGGTGATTTATTCACCGCACCAGTATGATTCAACAGACCCGCTCGCGGCGAACCAGGTGATGCGTATATCGTTTGACTGGAAATTCTTTCTCGAAAATGGCGACCACCTTATGGTTGTCAATCTTGCCGCACCGACGCTGGCCGCCGGAGTGTTGGGTACATACACCCTTGGAAGCGGGGCCGGTGTTACATTGCAGGCTCAAAGGCAGAATACCGACGTGCCTTTGGCGATTGCGCTCCTGTTCGACAACGATGGTGATAACCTTTCATCAACCGACAACTACGGCTACAAGATAAGTTTACTTGAATACACCGACGCAAGTCAGAACTGGGTTACCGTTAACAACCCGACGATTCAAACCCCTCACCTTGGGAGCCTTGGATCATTCATCGATCCATTCGATCCCGAGGAATATATGATGTACAACACCATTTACCAGCCGCACGTACCGGGTGGAGGAACCCTTGACGGCTGGTGGATCCATTTCGACGAGGGCTGTGATCTGTTCGCCCTGAACAATGTCGATGACGATTATATCCGAATCGTCACACCGGGTTACGATCCATTCACCGGCGCGGTGGCTCCTGACACTCATTATTTCGTGAATCCCGCAGGCCCCGATGGATGGCGAATAGGAAACCCGGCGTGGCCGAATTACCATAATGTCGTCATACTCGCGGATATGGACTACGACTGCGGACTCGCGCCGTTCTTAGAGGTTTATAGCTATATCAACGACATTGGGAGCTATGCCAACGTTGCGCAGAATTGGGGCTTAAGGGCCACACATCTCTGGTTCAGCG
>CBDVBS010000120.1:0-9415 GCA_965372275.1 uncultured bacterium
CGCATCTATCTCGGGTGCCGCCTACAAACGAGTCTTCGAAGTTTGTAGGTGACCAGTATGAAGGAAGAGAATCAAGGCAAATCTTGCAAGGCCCCTCCTGATTGGGTTCGCGTGGATGTAATCAATCTGCTTTCGTATTTCTCTTATGTCATACAGAAAAACGTCAGCTCATGCGCCTGACGAGGATGCTGAACCATTGATATTTAAGCGTTTTGTGGAAACCGGATTTCATTGGTATGATGTTACAATATTCACCTACAAACTTCGAAGACTCGTTTGTAGGCGGCACCCGATCGGTCACCTTACCGTGTTAATTAGAGGATCAATAGCTTCCGCGTGAGAAGAGGAGTGCGGGGATTGTCTGGATGATGATCTTCAGATCGAGCATGAGCGACCAGTTTTCGATGTAGTATATATCGAGCTTCACGCGCTCATCATATCCAAGGTCGCTGCGTCCCGATACCTGCCACAGGCCGGTGAGTCCGGGTGTTATGCTGAACAGCGACACTTCCCACGGGCCGTACTTCGTGATTTCCCCCTCAACGATCGGTCTTGGTCCGACGAGGGAAATCTCGCCCCTGAGCACATTGAGAAGTTGTGGAAGCTCATCGATGGAGAATTTGCGGATGAACCGTCCGATGGGCGTGATGCGCGGATCGTTCTTCAATTTGAAATCGCGTTTGAATTCCTCCATCAAACCTTTCTCTTCGAGGATGCGATCGCCGTCGATATACATCGTGCGGAACTTGAATATCTTTATTGGCTTCTGTCCTTTCCCCAATCGGCCGTGGGCATAGAGTACCGGGCCCGGGCTGGTGATCTTCACGAGCAGGGCGATGATCAACATGATGGGGCTGGTGATAATGAGGGCGAATCCGCCGATGATTATATCGCTCAATCGTTTGACCATCTGCGAGTAGAAGGTGGATAGGGCGTTGCCGAGTTCCATCAACGGAAGTCCTTCAACGTTGTCGAATGTAATCTGCGTTATGGCAACATCCATCATTTCCGGGACCATCTTGAGCGCCACGCCTTCGCGTCGGCAATCCTGGACGAGATGGAAGAATGTGTCCCTGTTCAGTTCCGCCCGGTCGGTTACGATGACTTCCTCGATATTCTTCCGTTCCACAATATTGGTAAGTTGGTTGAGATTGAGGATCTCGATGCCACCCAAAGTTTCAAGCCGCGATGATAAGCCCTCATCATCATCCCCGGATGAATCCGGTTTGCCTGTCAGGACATATCGAACACGTTTGCCGAGCGCGGGATTGCGTTTGAATTGTGATGCCACGCCGACCCCGGCATCGTTCAATCCCACGATCGCAACGCCGCGATTGGCGATACCGCGCTTGAATATCAACTCGCGACGGATGAGTCGGAGTATGCCGCGCACCAGCAGGGGGAGGATGATCGCGACTATCCACGTGAGAATGAATATACGTCGGCTGAATGAAAAACCGCGATATAAGAACCCGATGGCGAATATCAGTATCAGCCCGACGCTTACGGCGTTGACTACTCCGCGCGCCTCACTGAAGTACGATTGCCATGGACGCGTCGAATACAGCCTGTTGAATGCGAACAGCACCATCCATAGCACGCTGACCACTACCGTGGCCTTGATGTAGGGCTTGAGCGGCAGGTATCCGGACGGGTCCGAACGCGCGCTGAAGTAATAGCTCAGCAGCAGCGACGAGAGAAGGGCGATGAAGTCGAAGAAGATAGTCGCACCCAGGTTAATTTTCTGAAACGTCTTGAATGACATATATCTCACCGGCAAAACCGGCCCGGTTGATTCCGCCCTTTTATAAATTCCATAAAACCGGGTCCAATTTCAACCATATTGCGCATGATATTGACCTCCCCCGGTCAATTATTCAGACGCAGAACATCGTCATTGGGTTCTATATCCACATCATCAGAAATTGTTCTTTCCTCAGGTTCGCGTTTGCCGGAGATTGTGATATTTGCCTCTTTATCCACATCACCTGAAATTACTGCTGCCCTCACAGGTCTTTCATTAACCTCAACCTTCCCCGGCCTGAACGGAAGGTTGGGTATGTAGAGAAGGTAATGCGTGAACGACAGGATGGGGTAGAGGATAAATATCAGCAGCAGGAACCAGAATTCCTGGATTGCTATATTGGACAGTTCGTCCTGGTAATCACTGAATTTATAGATCGGACCTGGAGTGTACATTATGAATGTGAGGATCAACACACCGTAGATGATCAAGTAGTTTATCAGCCTTATGGTAATGACCCTGACTGGATTACGCGCCGCGAATTTCGCCGAACGTATGAATCCCTGCTGGAACGTCGAGCCTTCGAGCACGACCGATTCATCCCATATGGTCAGCAGCAGGTAGATGACGACGCCGACGAAGATCACCGCGCCCCAGGCCATATCGATGCTCCTGAAGAACTCGAACCTGAGTCCCATATTCCAGCGGCTTTCGAAGATGAGCGAGGAATATGATGCATACTGCCGAATGAGCCAGCCATAGAAGATAATCACCGGGATCGCCGTGAGTGCCGCGATGTGAAAATATCCCTTGATGAAACGCCAACTGTAACGTATCACCCCGTGGCCGAAATCGCCCATCCTCGGACGCTGTCCCTGGTGGAGGCGCATGAACATCCTGCCGTACCCCGCTTTCATCATCACCACGAGCAAGCCGAATATTCCAAAAAATGTAATTGCGGAGGTCAGGAATATGCCGGAATAAAAGCGCAAACCCGCGAACGGATCGATGAAGAACGGTACGAACGCCACGGCGCTGAAGAGAATAAGGGTGATTGCGAGAAACACACCGTACATCACCGCGCCGATGAGAATCCAGTAGAGCAGGCTGACGATGTATATCGACGGGCAGCGCAGCACTAATGAGAACGCCCGCGCGTAGATACTGAGGATGCCTAATTTATGTCTCGGCCTTTCGATAATTTCCTCTGTAATTCACTTTAATCCATTTCAGGATTCGAATTCATTATCTCTTATGAGAGGGTTGATGGCAAACGCTGAATCGCGAGATACCCCATCGGTACATCCTGTGCCGAAACATCTCACTTGCCGGGTTGGTATCGGGACAGGGTGTCCCGATACATCAGATAACGTCCGCATTCCGGGTGGCACCTTTCTGTCTTCAGAAGGGTGGTCTTCAGCGTTGGGTACCGTGTATAGTTTGGGTAGCGCGTATCTATAGGTCGCTCTGCGAACGATGATGCGCGCTCAAGCTAACTAATCCGATTTCGGTTACTGGTATTCTACCGGCAAGAGCTATATACTTTGATTTGTAAAAGAAGTAGGAGGTCGGGAAAATGAAAAAGGCCATCCATGTTGCACTAACCCTTTCGATTTTGGCGCTGCTTGTCATAGGATGCTCGGACCGGGGCGGTGAATCCGCCACGGCTCCCGATGTTCCTGATTTATCGCCTGTTGCCGCCAATGCGGACTCACAGCGGATGTTGTGGGGGATGTGGAACATCCATTTCGATACGGCTGAGCTGAGCGTAACCGTCGAACCCATCCGCAATACCCAGGCTCATTTCAATATCACTGATATGCTCCTTCCCCCCGCCTGTGACGATTGCTTAGAGATTACGGTCAACTCATTCGATCCCGTCACCCGCATCCTCGATGCGGATGTCACGCTGAGAAATCCACATTCTATTTCAGGTTACGATGTCCGAGGCATCCTCTACACGAATGACTACGGGCACGAACTCCGCAATGCTGACGACTGGACTAAATTGTGGGACATCCCCGGCGGTATGATGCTCAACCCATTCAAGGCTTTCGCCAAGGGGGAAGCAAACCGTTTATTTGCCGGGCTGGCGGAGCATACAGAAAGCTATCTAATCTATATACCCCAGCCACCAGCATTTTATGCCATTACGTTTGCCGTGGATGCCAGTTGGCCAGGCAACTGTAAGGAGCCGTATGAGATTACCAACTTCTGGCAAGAAACCATCTACGAAACAACCGGGGCGTCAGGAAACATCTATGTTGACTTGCGCGACTGGCAGAATGATGTCAACAAGGTGACCCTGGTGGCACCTGAGATAACCGGCGAGGACTTCACGCAGTTCAACCATGACTCAGGTGATACATGGCAGCTTAATCTGACCAACAATCAAGGCGCTCCGGCGGGGGATTATAACGTCAGGTTGATTGCAGCGTCCACTAATTCAGGCTCCTTAGCGCTGTATGACTTCGTTGCCATCACCATCAGTGAAGGTGTGCCGGACAATCCCGTTGATGTCACCCCGCCCTGGCTTAACTTTTTTCCACAAGATGTTTGCATTGATGGAGATTATGCATACATAGCAGGGAACGTAAACGGCTTGCATATATTCAACATTTCCGACCCCGCAAACCCAGTCTGGGTGAATCGGGTTGACACGCCAGACGATGCTCGTGGCGTAGCAGTGTCCGGCGGATACGCTTATGTGGTGTATGGTTATATTGGCTGGCCCAGCTATGGTGGCCTTCAAATAATCGACATCGACCCACCTGAATCAGCTTATATCGTTAAAGCCGTTGATACCCCAGAAGGTGCTTGTGGCATAGCAGTTTCCGCCGGATACGCTTATGTTGTGGGTTGGTATGCCGGTCTGCAAATCATCGACATCAGCCCACCTGAATCAGCTTATATCGTCAAAGCTGTTGACACCCCAGGTTGTGCTTTTGGCGTAGTAGTTTCCGCCGGATACGCATATGTGGCGGATCATGATGCCGGCCTTCAAATAATCGACATCGACCCCCCTGAATCAGCTCATATTGTCAAAACCGTTGCCACGCCAGGGTATGCTCAAGGCGTAGCTATATCCGGCGGATACGCTTATGTGGCAGAGGGTTATAATAGCTATCCTACCAACTGTGGTATCCTTCAAATAATCGACATCGACCCACCTGAATCAGCTTATACCGTCATCTCCGTTGGCATGCCAGCGGATGCCCCTGCTCTTGACGTAGCAGTTTCCGGCGGATACGCTTATGTGGCGAATCATGATACCGGCCTGCAAATAATCGACATCGACCCACCTGATTCAGCTTATATTGTCAAAGCCGTTAACACGCCAGGTTGGGCTTATGGTGTAGCAGTGTCCGACGGATACGCTTATGTGGCGGATTATGCCAGCGGCCTGCAAATCATCGACATCGACCCTCCTGTATCAGCTTATATCTTCAACTCCGTTGACACTCCGGGACTTGCTATTGATGTAGCAGTTTCCAACGGATACGCACATGTGGCGGATTATGTCGGCGGCCTGCAAAGCATCGACATCGACCAACCTGAATCAGCTATTATCGTCAACTCTGTTGACACGCCAGGATTTGTTCGTGGGCTAGCAGTTACCGGTGGATACTCTTATGTCGCGGATGATGATGTCGGTCTTCAAATCATCGACATCGACCCACCTGAATCAGCTTATATTGTCAACTCCGTTGGCATGCCACTAGAAGAGGCTAGAGCCGTAACAGTTTCCAGCGGGTACGCTTATATGGCATGTTGGGGATATAGCAGCCTACAAATAATAGACATCGAACCACCTGAATCAGCTTATATTGTTAACTCCCTTTACACATCAGGATGGGCTGCAGGGATAGCAGTTTCCGACGGATACGCTTATATGACGGGTAATGATCATATTATTGGTATTAGTTACCTTCAAATCATCGACATCAACCCACCTGAATCAGCTTATATCGTCACCTCCGTTGGCATGCCACTAGAAGAGGCTAGAGGCGTAGCAGTTTCCGGTGGATACGCTTATGTGGCAGATGGTTGGTTTCTTGGCCTAGTAATCATCGACATCGACCCACCTGCATCAGCTTATATCTTCAACTCAGTTAACACGCCAGGGCATGCTTATGACGTAGCAGTTTCCGGCGGTTACGCTTATGTGGCGGATGGGGAGGCTGGTCTGCAAATAATAGACATCGACCCACTTGAATCAGCTTATATCATCAGTGCCGTTGACACGCCAGGATGGGCTTATGGCGTAGCAGTATCCGGCGGATACGCCTATGTAGCTGACGGGTACGGCGGATTGAGGATAATTAAGCTGTAGTAAAACTTTGTAGCTCGGTATTCCTTTGCAGACAAAATACCTATGAGGAAGGAATTCAGGGCTGGAATACCTCGCTCATGCCAATCGTGTTTATGGGGTTTGGTTAGTAAAATGGAACATAAATTTCTACTCTATATAGACACACTCGGCTTCTCGAAGATGGTTCGAGAAGATGTCAGTCGAGTACGCCGTCTCTATGACATAGTTGAAAATCTTACTGTTCAACATCACCGTGATTTTAAGATCATTGTGTTTTCAGACACATTCCTAATCTACAATAAAGAAGACCCCACTACCGATGATGAACGCAGGTATGTGGTTTGGTACACGATTGAATTTTTCCAGAATTTGTTCTATGAATGCGCGGGGAAAGACTATTACTTCCGTGCTGTACTTGTTCATGGTGAATTCGAGCACATAACAACGCCAAAGGTGGACCGGTTCTATGGGGAGGCGCTTGTCGACGCATATGAACACCAAAGGACGATCAATTGTACTGGCTTATTCATCGACCAGTACTGCCAGAAGTACAATGAGTATTTTCCAGTTGAAAAATACGATGATAAATTATCATATGTTTTTGTAAATCAATCATTAGAGCATTTATGCAGGGGTGAATTAGCAGATTGGCCTGTTGATCCTGAGCTTATGGAGCATCATTTCGATGCGTGGCATCTTGCGAAGGATATATATTTCCTCAAAGATGTACATGAGCATATGCGATGCCATCAGGATCCCAGAGTCCGGGAAAAGTACCTAGCGACTTGGGATTATTACTACCGCCGTTATGGGCGGCTGATGTATGACCTTGAGTCCAATGGCTTTGATTTGTCAGTACTGAGTAAGGAATTCGATTGGGGACCTGCAAAAGCGCGAATATTAGATGGACGTACGAATCCGTAACACGAATTATGCCGTATCGAAGAATATTACTAAGCTACGTAAGACAAGATTCATTTTAGCTATTTTCTAAGTCCCTATATCCCAGCTCGATAAATATTTCTTCTGCTTCGGGGTGAGTTTGTCGAAGCCGATACCCATAGCCTTGAGTTTGAGTTGAGCGATTTCCTTGTCGATCTTTTCGGGAATGACATATACCTGGTTATCGAACTTGCCTTTGTTCTTGACGATATATTCTGAACTCAACGCCTGGTTGGCGAAACTCATATCCATTACGCTCGCGGGATGTCCTTCGGCGGAGGAAAGGTTGATGAGTCTGCCTTCCCCGGCGAGGTAGATGTGACGTCCGTTGGGCAGCACGTATTCATCCAGCATATGCCTGACGCGGCGCGCGCCCTTCTTGGCGATCCTCTTGAGATCCACCACATCGATCTCGATATCGAAGTGCCCGGAGTTTGCGATGATAGCGCCGTCCTTCATCTTCATCATATGCTCACTGCGGATTACCGAGCAGTTGCCGGTGATAGTGACGAAGATGTCGCCTATCGGCGCGGCTTTCGACATCGGCATAACTTCGAATCCGTCCATTGCCGCTTCGAGGGCTTTCACGGGGTTGATCTCGGTGATGATGACCTTTGCTCCGAGCCCGTCGCATGTGTGGGCGAATCCACGTCCGCACCAGCCGTACCCGGCGATTACAACCCGCCTCCCGGCGAGGAGGAAATTCGTGGCGCGCAACAGGCCGTCCAAGGTACTCTGTCCGGTGCCGTAGCGGTTGTCGAACATATGCTTCGTCTCGGCGTCGTTAACCGCGATGACCGGATACATCAACGCGTCGTCAGCGGCCATTGCTTTCAGGCGGATGACGCCGGTCGTCGTCTCCTCGGTGCCGCCCCATATCTTCGGAAGCAGCGGCTTGTATTCCTGGTGCAGGGTGCTTAGAAGATCGGCCCCGTCATCCATTGTTATATGAGGTTTGGCATCAAGGCACTGACGTATGTGTTTGTAGTATGTCTTGTTATCCTCGGCGTTGATGGCATAGACATTGATACCGTAATGTTTCACGAGACTCGCGGCGGTGGAGTCCTGTGTCGAAAGGGGATTCGATGCGCACAGGTGCACTTCCGCGCCGCCGGTTTTCAGGCACCTTGCGAGGTTGGCCGTCTCGGTCGTCACATGCAGGCAGCATGCCATCCTGACGCCCTTAAGTGGTTTGTCTTTCCTGAAGCGCTCTTCGATGAGCTTGAGTACAGGCATCTCGCGGCGTGCCCATTCGATCCTGTCTTTACCTTCATCAGCGAGTTTAATGTTCCGAATGTCGTGTGGCATCTATTTTTCCTCTCGTTAGCATGTATTAATAGCCCAGCTGCTTCAATAATCATCAAAGTATCACGATATATCGATTATGTCAAGGACAAAAAAAGACGAAATTTATGTTTTTCCTCTCGTTAAGGAACAACATAAATTCGTGCTGCTTTCACAATAATGATGAATCGCCTGATGCATCGGGTTTATAACAGCACCGGGGTCGCGGTCTATTCAATACCGCCGTTAACCCCAGAATTTCCACCAGGGTTTTGCCTTGGGAGCTTCAACAGCTTTCACTTCAGGCAAATCGGGCACGAAATCACGTCTGATCTCGATGACCTCAAACTCGGCTTCTTCAGAATCGAGTTCGGGCCATTCTCCCAGGTCAATTCCGATGTCCTTCAATGCATGTTCCCAGTCATCCGTATCCCAATTGGCCGGGTCGGTGTGACCGTTGATGAGACTGCCTTCAGCATCAACCTTACCTGCTTTAACCTGGGCGTCCACATAGCCCAGATTGCGTCCGCCGTCCCAGTAGCCCACGTAGTAGCGACCGTCCTCGGAATCCGCTATCGCGGCGATAGTGGTCTGCTTGAAGTTCACCGAGAGCCTTCTTGCGGCGCATTCCAGGTTGTGGCGGTCGAGCATCGTGTCAAGCAAGATGTTCCATCCGTTAGAGCGAAATGCACCCATGCGGAGGTTGTGGCCCCTGTAGGCCGGGCCGTACCCCTGTAAATCCTCCATCAATCCCGAATACCCTCTGTCACTTTCACGGCGGCCACGCATAACGTAACCGTACTGCGGCCAAACCAGATTAAACCCATCCTCCATCTGCCCTTTCCACGCTAAAAACCCAATCTGCTTACTCATTTTGTTTCAAAACACTTCCTTGTTCTTATTCCCATCGATCAACCGATACCCATTATGTGACATATATGAAACCCAACTTGTGGGCAAACCTACTTAACGATGCCGCGCGCCATGAAGATATCGATCTCCGCCTTGGCGCCGCGGCGTGTTTCCGACTGACCCCGGCATACATCGAGGTTCGTGAAGACGGGATCGCCTAATCCCGATTTGCGGTAGAACCTCCTGATATCGGTTTCCTCAAAGCCGAGCCATACATCGTG
>CBDVBS010000121.1:0-9406 GCA_965372275.1 uncultured bacterium
ACTGACTTGTGAGTCTTCGAGCATGTCAGTGTCTTATCCGTGTGCCACCGCTACTCAGCGTCTTCGCTGATAGCCGTATCTTGCTATGTGCGCGCATCATCGGTCGCAGAGCGACCTATAGATACGCGCTACCCTTCTGAAGGTTATTTCAACAATCCATGCAGGAATACCGCTGCATTCCGGGTGGCACATGTCTGTCTTCAGAAAGGTGGTCTTCATATCTTCACAATCCCTTACTATAAAAAGACCACCCCTTTTCTCGAAGACTCGAAAAAGGGTGCCACAAAAAACGCATAAGGGTGCCATACGGAATGCATATACTTTATTCACATGGCTGGTTGAAAACATCCGGGTTTAGAGTCACATCATATGCTATAAGAATCAGGATTTATTTCCCGGCATCAGAATGCCGGGCTACAATAGTAAAGACACTATTTGTATTCTTGTTGTAGCGCAGACATCTTGCCTGCAATGGGGTTATTGGCTGGATGCAGTCGCTCTATAGAAAAAGCGCCCTTAGGCGCTTATGTTGACACTAAATACTGATTGAATTATCCACTCATGAAATTCTCAAGTACCGTGAGAATATCCGAACCGTGAGCGTTGATGTCAGACGCGAATTCATCAGCGTGATTATCCAAAATATATTCGGCTTCCTGGGTATTTCCAAGCATATACTTCATCAATGCCTTCAGGGCAAGCATATCGGTTTCATTGACATCATCGTGACCCGGCATCGTGGCGAGTTCCCCGGGACCGTTGATGGCATAACACACATTCTCCATGGCCCTGTTGAACGCGCCTGGGCCTTCATCATTGACCCGCGCCAGTTCAATACCCGCGAGACCGGCATATGATTCAAGATGCTCGGCTTTCTGAAGGGCTTCTTCAAAATATCCCTTCGCCTCTGCGTAATCACGCTCGGATACCCATGTCGCCCAGCCAAGCCCGTTGAAAGCATCACAACTGCTCGCACCGGTGGTCAATCCCTCGAACTCGGAAATCGCGTCCTCGTATTCACCCTGGTTGTAAAGCGACCAGGCAGACGCGGTGCCGGTATCACGAAGCGGCATCACCAGATCAAGAAGTTCCCTCTCACCAAGTGAGACATACCCGATATAATTCAGGCTGATGCCCTTCGCGGGGTCCGCGTACGCCGCGATGATATCGTAATCACCCGGATCGGTGCGGTAGAAGAAAGTACCTGCGGTGTAAGGATATATCCTGACATTGTTGATCGTCACAACGACCTTTGAATTATCTATCGAGCCGTTGTAATTGTGCTGGATATGTCCCCTGATAAGTGTTTCCGTGCCCCTTCCGGAGCAGGACCCAAGGAGGGACATCAACACTATGCAGATTGAGAGAATCGATATGATTGTTATCTTTTTCATCTTTCGCCCTCCTTAAAGATCTTTCACTATGTAGATTATTGATAACTCCGGTAACGGTTCACCACCGACAAAGCCGGTCACATTCACACGCACCTGGCCGTTATGACCGGTGGTGAAAACTCCCATATAGAAGCCTGTATTATCAACGCCGCGCATCGTGATTTCGCCCTCTTCACCCGACCCGGCAATGGAATAGGTCACGATCGGATTTCCGATTATGGCTTTTTTCACGCGTACGAACACATAAACGTCATCCTCGAATATCGGACTTCCGCTGACGCCGACGTCGAAATACTCACTGCTCACCTTGGTCGGCGGGCTGAGTGCCGCGACGGGATTGATCAGTCCGTAGCCGAAGTAGTCGTCGACGCCATTACCATCGGCATCGGTATTGCCAAGCGGAATTGCCGTTGAGAATATTCTCTGCATTATGTCGGCCGGACCCAATTCCGGGAAATGGCTCTTCAGGAGCACCGCGACTCCGGCCGCCATCGGGCAGGAGAACGATGTCCCGTCGATCTTGCCGTACGGCGGTCCCTGTCCGGGGAACAAGCTGACGGGATACGTCGGAATGGTCGATACGATCTCGACTCCAGGCGCGTACACCTCGCTGACCACTTCACCGTAGTTGGAGAATTCGGCCCTGTTGAGTTCGTTATCAACTGCGCCGACACCGATAACTTCGGGAAGCGACGCGGGGTAGTAAAGGTTCTGCCTGTCGGACGGTGTTCCGGTTGCCTTCATATACAAACCTTTATTGCCGGCGGCGGCGAACATCGAAATGCCTGCCGCCCAGGCGTCCGCAGCGGCTTGTTCCTCGAGGGTCATCGTTCCAAGACCGCCGATGGACATGTTTATAATATCCACCCCGGCAACCCTCGCTGCATCAATCGCCTCAACTTCATCCCAGATCGAGCAGACAAGGTATTCGCCGAAGCATGTACGTATCGGCATAATCTTTACATTCCACGCCATCCCGGTAACACCCTGCGAGTTGTTGCCTATCGCGCCGATGACACCGGCCACCGCCGTGCCGTGACCGCTGTCGTCGTTGACATAATCATCGGCTTCGTCGAGGGCACTGACGACGTTCTTACCCGGTATGATATTCGGCTTCAATTCGGGATGTTCCGGATCGATGCCGGTATCGATAACCGCCACGACCACGGTTCCGTTCCCGATCTCGATATCCCAGGCATCCTCCATCGAGAGAAGATCGTAGTACGGTTTCTGCATGTTATACAAGCTGTCCTGGGGAACAAGCATCGAATGGCGGTAATAATTCGGATAAGCGTCTTTCACTCCCGGAAGCGCCTTTATCTTCGGGATGAGATCGAAGGGATCCTCGTTGTTGTCAATAAGGTAACGCTTGACCGGCCTGTGAGTGAGCGTCCCCATCTCGGCGATAATCCCGATCCTCAACATATCGGGGGCGGCGATCGTGCCGTCGTCATCGTAGAATTCGACCAGTACCTCGTTGGTGACAAGATCGATATTAACCCCGGTCACATCGCCGGGAAAATCCCCCGCGGCCACCAACCCCGGAGCGATCAGGAGAATGAAAACCGCGAAAAGGAATGTCGTAAATCTGTTAGCTGGTTTCTTCATAGTGGCTCCTCGGCCTTACTTTGATATAAAGATATCACAACACTTAATGCAATTGTATGCGCAATACCATCAAAATGTAAATATTCCAACAATCCACCACTCCACCGTGGTGAATTTCAGTGGAAATATCCCACTGACTTTAATTTCTCGTAAACATCCCGTTCCTGTTCTAATGTAAGCCCTTTTCCCGTCATGCAAATTTCACCTTCGTCGGTAATATACACGGGATCCCTGCCTTCCCGGTCGGCCTCAAGGATGATATTCCCGTCAATATTATCAGGAACCTTCAAACCGATCATATGCAGGATAGTCGGGGCAACATCGGTTAGAGAAGCACTATCCGGCAATACCCCGTGTGCCACGCCTTTGCCCCATAATCCGAAAATACCCCTGAGAGAGTGAGTTCCCGACCAGGTTAGATCCGTTCCGGGACGTTTCTCAGGCTGATGCAAAAAGATGCCCTCACCAAGCCGGGCGCCTGAAAATTCAACATCCGGTTCATTGAACAGGACAATTACATCCGCGGCGGAATTCATCACGCCGCCCCAGTAGATCTCATCACATTTTGCCGCAAATGCAGCAAGTGGTCTGCCATCGGGAAGTTTCAACGCCCGGATGGCATTCAGTATCTCATCCTTTACAGACTCAGCTTCCGCTCCCGGTTCCACGATGCCTCCCGGGAAACGTCCACGCAGGTTTACATACACCCCTACACCGTAACTGCCGGGACCGACAAATGCCCTTGTGGAATCCCAGTCGATGTCATCCCCGAACGGAACCGCTTCGAGTGATTTGGATATCCGCTCCTTTGCACCGCCGAACATGATATTGAATGCATGACGTAATTTATGAGGTGTATATTTCTTGACCGCATGGATCCCGCGATGAACCGTCTCGGCCCCCCTGGATGGACGGTCGTCATCAACCCTCTGTTTAATTTTCAGCAGACCGGCTGACTGCAATATATCCTTCAGCAGTGAGTCCTTGGCGATTGAGCTCGTAAGCGGCTGGCAGCCATGGTCGCTGACAATGGCGATCATTCCATCATCACCGACTTTTTCCATGCAGCGTCCGATGAATTCATCACACTGACTGTAAATATCAGCGATAACATTGGAATAGACCTCAGAGGATGAATCATAGTGAGGATGAGCATCATCGAAGTAACGCAGGTAGAAATGCTGGGCCAAGTCGGTTGCATTGAATACAACCATACACGTCCGCCAGTCGTGGGAATCCATCAAACCCTCAGCGATGGCGGATTTCATTTCTATCTCGGATTCAAGCGACGATGCAAGCGTGTCCAATTGCTTCCCGGCGCACGGATCAATCTCCCTGAGACCGGGATATTTGTCGAGAAGCTGATCCCTGAGGGAATGCGGACGTATGAAATCGCTCTCCACCGACGGCGTGCCGAGCCCCGAAATATGAATTCCCCCGTCATCCGGCGGAGGAAATGTGAACGGCACGAAAAGGTCTATAACCCCGGCGTCCTGTGACAGACATCTGTCGAATAGCGTCGCGCCCAATCGTCGGGACGCATTGGTGACCACAAAACGTCCGTCCCCGGCGGGTTGGATGAAGTCATACACGCCGTGACGTCCCGGGTTCAACCCGGTAAGCATCGTAGTCCATGCCGGCGGTGTCAGGGGTGGTATCGTGGAAAGAACCGGGCCGTAAAATCCGTTGGATGCAATATCGGCGATATGCGGACATCGCCCGGATGAAATGAGCTTCCGAATAATATAATCATCCGCCCCGTCAAGGCCGATTATGATAACTCGCCGGGCCGGCAATATTGCTCCTTGTTTTCGATTAGTCCCTGAAGATCTCCGGGTTAAGCAATCCATCCTCGGCGAAGGGTGGGAATCTCAGAAGTCTCCTTGCCTGTTCCGGGACTCCGAGAACCTGCAGCCTTCCCCCGGAATTTGCCATGCTCTTCCAGGCCATGACCAGTGTTCCAATACCGGAAGAATCGATGTAATCGACCCTGCGCATGTCGATTGTCATCTTTGGGATACCCGTATCCAATCCCTCTTTAATAACCTCTCTCACTTCAGAGGATAACCTTACACCGAAATGCCCGTCGATGGCAATGCATAAGACATCATCTTCGACGTTGCTGCGCACTTCCCCTGATTCCCTGTAGGGCTCATTTACAGCCAACAACATATGAACCTCCCACGGAAGGGTTAGCAAATATAATATCTCATGCTATAGCCCTTTAGGGAACCCCCTCATCAAAATACCATAACATAGGTTTTTCAAGGTTCTATAAGGTATTTCCCATCGAGAACGGTCTCGCCTTCCCAGGCGATACCTGCGGTCACATAAATCTCACGCGCTTTCACGCCATGACCCGCCTTGCCAATCCAGAGAACATAGGGACCTTCTATAATCTCGGCAAATTCGAATGTGCCGTCAAGAGCCGTAACCGTCTCTCCGGTTGTATCGTACAACGGAGTAAGTGAGTTATACGGATATATCGTGATGTATGCACCAGGCATATCAGTGCCATTTTCGTCGGTGACATGACCCTTAACGGAACCGTGAGGAAGCGACGGGGTCGGAACCGGTTCGAGCTGGAAATTCACCCTGTCCGGGGCGTCCGGATTCAAAGCCAAGGATACCGAATCAGGCAGGAAACCTTCAAAACTCGCAATAACAACATATCCCCCGGCACCGGGAAGAGATGTGAATGCATACGCACCAAACTCATCCGTATGGGCCAGCAGGATATTCTCATCCGGCCTGCCGACGATGATCTCCACTCCGCCAAGGGGAGCTCCGTCCTGATCGGTGACCGCGCCTGAGATCGATGCCTCACCGGCAGCAACTTCCGGCCACGTCAACTGGATAGTTGCGCCATCCTGCGCCTGCAGGTCGGTCACGCCGAATTCAAGAGTCGAGATCAGCTCGCCGTGTCGAGCGAACCGTGCAGTATAAGAGCCTGATGCAAGCGGTACATCGATCCTGAAATAACCGGTGCTATCGGTGGCTCCGAAGATATTCAACCCGTCCAGCGAGAACCTGAGATTGGCCACCGGTTCGGATGTACCGACAGACAGGGCACGTCCCCAGATGATGGAATCGGAATCTCCACCATCGCTGTAGCATCCCCATAATGTGAGGAGAAGCACTATGCAGATTATGAACAGGCCAATTTTCATCATATGTTTAATCATCTATTCTCTCCAGCTCTTCCCACTATTTGAATGCAACATCTCCCGAACATGTGAACCCCGCCCAGAAATATGGATGCCGGCCTTTATTGACGGATTCCCGTTGTGCCGCCGCCAATGCCGATGCCGCGCTCCCGATAGTGGTCAATGACTTATAGAAATCCGCCACAAATTCCGCTGTCTCCCTGTCGGCAACCTGCCACAAGGCCGCAATCAACGCGCGTCCCCCTCCGGCGAACATCCTGCGCGCGAAACCGAGCATCTCGGTTGAACCGCGCATCGTTCCCAAACCGGACTGGCAGGCCGACAGCATCGCGACCATCGGTATTTCGTCCCCCTGAACGCTGAGGGGAATCCGTCTGCCGTCACCAAGCTCAATCAACGGCTCGGGCCCCGCATCCTCCGCGAAAACCGCGTGCCCCGAGTAGTGCAGCCAGTCTCCGCCTGCTGATGCCAATGATTCGAGCCGTTCGGTATCGGCTTCTCTCACCGTTCCCGGGAACATCTTCTTCACCGCTTCAGCCTCGGCATCCAGTGCTTTCAAATCGCCTGATTGCCCATGTACATAAGCCATCGAAAAGTCGCTGATTTCCATGGCATCCAATTCTATGAGCTTCCCGGCGACCGAAAGGTTCGGGTAGATCGATATACTGCATCGCTCAGCAAGATAACCTTCCGGGCCTTTCAGGGCAGCGAAAGGAAGGCTCACAACCGGGCTGTGCGGTATTATTACAAGGTGCGCCGCCCCGTCGAGGCGATCCCCGATGGGGCCGATTATCATTTCATACAGCTTTTCAAGTTCCGCTTCCAGGTTCGAATCCCGGATAACGGGACGCGACCTCAGTTCCGTGCTTACTTCATATGCTTTTACTTTATCCCTGACTGCCCCAAGGGATTTCTCAAAGGCCGCTTCATCAAATACTGCTTCCCTTAATTCGACCCCCTCAGCAGAAAGAAGACCTATTATCAACTTGCCGTTTATTCTGAAATAATCCGCGGCGACAATTCCACGCCGTCCGAAATCATCTGCCAATCTCTTGAGCCCGTCTTCATTAATGGCCGGAACGTCACGTTCGGTCATCAATTCGTACAACCCGACGGCTTTCACCCGTTGTATGTCGGATATCGCCGTCATCGGATCATCCATCGCCAAATCGGCTTCAACGAGATCGGCGAAGAGCGTTTCCCTGTCAGCGAGGTAACTCACCCTGTCGGGATCGGATGTCAGTTTCTTCCTCGTATCCGATAATACTTCCGCCGCGCGGATAAGAATACGTTTCGCATCTTCGGCATTACCCTCATCCAATGCTATCCTGCCGAGTTCCCTGCCGGAACGCCATATATGTTCATCATCACCAAGGGTCTGTGCAGAAATCAAACTCAGCCTGAATTCCTCACGGGCATCATCCAAACGCTTATCGGATGCCGCTATTAACCCGAAATTGAAATGCACCGTCATCTCGACATGAGCGTACCCGTTGTCCCGCGAACGTTTCAACGCATCATCGAGGAATACCGTCGCCTGTTTCGGGTCGTCCCCGCGCGTGAAATTCCCCAGGTTATTCAGGCACCGGGCGACCTCGAGCCCGTCCCCGATCTTCTCCCAGGCATCCCTGGCGCGGTGCATGAATTCTATCGCCTGAATATTCCGATCGATCCGGTCGTAAAGCGTTCCGATATTCACCAACCCCGCCGCGAGCGCCTTCGGGTTATCGATCACCTTGGCGAGTTCGACACTTTTACGCAAGGCGTCGATTGCGCTTGAGTAATCACCGATGTCCTTGAGGACAAGACCGAGATTATTCCATAGGCGCATCTCCCACTTGGGGTAATCCCCCGATCCGGCCAGTTCGAGACCGGCTTCGGCTTCGCTGCGCGCGCGTCCGAAGTCACCAAGGCGTTTTTGGAATCCTGCCGCGTCGGCATGTATCCTCAGCAGCTTCTCGGTGCTGTCTGCGTCCGCGAATATCTCTCTCGCATTTTCAAGGAACTTCAAAGCTTTTTCGAACCTGCTTTGGTAAGCGTGGAATTCACTTCCCAAAAGCCATGCTTCAGCTTCCGCTTCAGATTTATTCCCGCCCGATGAAAGGAATGTGTTTATAAGAATCAGACCGTTGTCGTATTCCCGTCCGGCAATATATTGATCGGCGAGGGAATAGAGCTTCGCAACAATCGTGGATGAATCGACATTTGATAATGCGCTCATCCAGCGACCGATATGTTTGGACTCATGTGCGTCAACCACGGCGGCGACATCCATGTGCCCATCAAAGAACTCCCTCATATCTGACTCAATAGACGTCATCGGGAAAATAATATCACAAGGAGCATCTATTTACGCAAAACCCCCTGTCCGCACCTGTGCTGATATTTCAAGCAAAAGACGCGGGAGGAGGGGATTCCGGATTCAAAACTATCTCAAATATCTACGGCGAATTCGTCGTCGGACGCATCAACAGTCAGCGTGATGAATTTCTCTCCCGCTAAGATCACATAATTGGCGGGGGTTATATCCTTGAAGACGAAACGTCCCTCGGTTGAGGAAACTGTCGAATCAATTTTTTCACCCTCGCGGATCAGGTGCACGAGCTTCTCGCCCAATTTCTCACCACTGTGGTCGATGAGGAAACCTTCGATGCGGTCCCCGTTGACTTCGACCTTCGGACTGCCGCCACGTATGCCGGATGCCACCTGCCGGCCATTGGTCACCGCTATCCCGAGGACATCGTCAACCATCTGCCCGATCATATCGAGCCCTTCGTCACCAGCCGATTCACTTGGGAAAACCTCATGTACGCGGAACCTCAATGCGTCCGCGATTTTCTGCCTGCTTAACGCCGATGGTGTGGTCTCACCGCGTTCTATTTTGCTGATGGTCGGCCGTGCCAGTCCGCATACTTTTGCCAACTCATCCTGTGACATATGTGCCTTCAAACGACATTCTTTAACATTATTCAATGTTGCACCTCGTAATAAGGTTACAAAAGGTTACATAAATTTACCACATCAAACGGAATTATGCAAGATGTAACGTCTTTTTTCTCGAATCTACTCCAGGGTCTTAACAAGTGCCATTCAGGTGTAGATCGGGAGACCTACACTACCCGTTCATTCACCGGGTATCGCAGGTCTCTGACCTGCGGTATTGTGTCATAGCAGGTGTAGGTCGGGAGACCTACACTACCCGTTCACTCACCGGGTCTCGCCGGTGGCTGACCTGCG
>CBDVBS010000122.1:0-9368 GCA_965372275.1 uncultured bacterium
TTTTTATATATCCTTCCATAGAGCATCCGTCGGTGCTATTATTACCGAGGGTGGATGGATGGATTTTCTACAGCAAATCTTTGAGGTATATTTCTACACTTTTTTCGTTGTATTCCTGCGGGTGACATCATTCTATATCGTTGCCCCCGTATTCGGCGGCGCGGGGGTTCCCCCGATGATCAAGATCGGGCTCGGACTGGTTACATCCATAATACTGCTCTTCACCCTCGAACCCGGATTATTCCCGGTAGTAAGCACACTCCCCGAAATCCTGCTCCTCATTGTTGTTGAGATATTAGTGGGAACCCTCTTGGGGTATGCCGTGTCGCTTCTCTTCGCGGGGCTTCAGTTCGCGGGGATGCTTATGGGTTACCAGATGGGCTTCGCCGTGGCGAACGTGCTTGACCCGACATCCCGCGAACGGGTCAGTATCATCGGGCAGTTCATCTTTGTTTTCGGCATTCTCTACTTCCTCCAACTCGACGGGCACCATATGCTCATACGTGCGCTGGTCAGGAGTTATGACATGGCGCCCCCGATGGGCGTGGGACTCACCGGTGGTACGGTGATAATCATTGTGAGGATGTTTACGCAGATGTTCGTCATCGGACTGCAGATCGCACTGCCGATTATCGGCACGCTGTTCCTGATCGATGTCGGTCTCGGAATTGTCGCCAAGACGGTACCGCAGATGAATGTCTTCATCGTTGGCCTTCCGTTGAAAACTTTAGTGGGGCTGACGATATTGACTATTACTTTTGGATTGATAAGTTTCTTCATGCGCATCGAGGTCGGCAGGCTGACAATTGATTTGGGATGGCTTATTAAGTCACTCTTTGTGGGATAGGGCAGGAAAATAGGGACAGTCACCTATTTTATGAAAATATATTTGACTATGGAAAAGTACATAGGGGATAAAATAGGTGACTGTCCCCATTTTCCTCCATTTATAAATCCTCGACTATATCTTCCGTATAAGTTATATTAACAACTGTTCCTAATCCGGGTGCCGCCCACAAGCAGTCAGTGAAGTTGGTGGGTGAATCCTGGAAAATGGAACGGGGACAAAAGATGGGAAAGATCAAATCAACAAGGTTTGGCGAAATCGACTTCGATGACGGGACAGTCATATCTATGCCGCACGGGATCATCGGGTTCAGTGAACACAAGAAGTATATCCTCGTGCAGCCGGATGAGGATGCGGTGTTCCTCTGGCTCCATTCGGTTGATGACCCGGAATTGGCGTTTGTAGTGACCGATCCTCGCCATTTCATTCCAGACTACACCGTGCCGCTCAGTGATGCCGAGCGAGAGTTCCTCCAGTTGAAGGACGAAAGTGAAATGGGACTCCTGGTGCTGGTGACGATACCCGAGGGAGATGCGCACGGTATTACCGCGAACATGCTCGCCCCGGTGATCTATCACCTGCCGTCGTCAAGGGCATGGCAGGTTGTGCTGGAGGATGTCGAATACAGTATTCGTCATCCACTGTATACACCGGATGATGAAGGGGAGGATGACTGATGCTTATCCTTTCCCGAAAACTGGATGAAAAAGTCGTAATCGGCGATAACATCATAATAACCATCGTATCGGTAAGCGGTGAGACGGTGAAGCTCGGCATTGAGGCTCCGCTGGATGTTAAAGTCTATCGTGCCGAGGTCTATGAAGAGATAATGAAGGCTAATATCGAAGCCGCAAGGGCTGCAGGTTCAGTCCCGCCTGATTTGAAAATGCTGGAAGACCTGAACAGATTGGCTAAGAAGAAGAAAGGGGAATAAGGGGAACTTACGTCAACTCATAATACAGGGAGGCGTGATATGCGACGCGCATGCCTGCTCATCAGTATCTCAGTATTAATAGTATTCCTGGTTATTCCATCCCACGCAAAAGCTCCTGCCGACCCGCTCAACTCAGCTCTTGCAAAAGTTGATCTCACTTGTGAAACAGCGCGCTTCAACCCGCTGGATCTCACATTCTTCGGCAGCGATGAATTCAAGCTGCCGATCTTCGATGTGCTCGCGGGTGACCCCTGGGCTGCGCCAAGGCATATGAGGGCATACGAGGAAGCCTGTATAGAGTTAGCCGGTGACCCGTCCGGGATACTAACATTCGCAACGCGCCGTCTTAACAAAACCGTACGCCGGGGCTATTACTACTCCGATCCGTTGAACAACCTTGAGGGGAGACTCGATCCCGATGAACCGCTTATCGGGGCGATTTCCGGCATCCACACGCAATTCGGTACACCGCTTCTGCGTGGAGATATTGATAACTTAGCGAACGAGCTGAGCATTGTGCCGCTGGAACTGCATCTGCCATGCGCGCTTGTGATACAGGGTGCATATGAATCGCTGCGATTCCAGGATATGGCATACTCGATGCTGCCGGACGAGTTGATAGTCGCGGACGCCATCGAATCATATTTTTTCAACGAAGATGAGGAATTCATTCCGCCGGATGCATACCGCGCGATGCGTGAATTCGATTACCGCTACATGTATGCCGGCGCCGAGGATATCGCGTTGATGTTGAAACGCGCCCACGAGCTTTTCGGCGAATACACGGCGGGGACGTCCGATTTTGAATACATCTACGATTCGCCGCTTGGGAAGATCGTGATCAGCGACGATGGGCCATCGAAATATTACGATGACGATTATTTCTGTATCTTCGATTTCACCGGCGATGACCGCTACTACGCCGGGGGCGCGGCATACGGGCCTGACATGCCTGTCGGGATCATATACGATGCGGGTGGCGACGACCGCTATATGATGGAGGATGAGAACCGACCGGCATTCGGAAGTGGATTCCTCGGCTACGGATTCCTGTTCGATTGCATGGGGGATGATATTTATGAAGGAAACGATATGTGTTTCGGTTCCGGGATGTTCGGCGTCGGTATGCTCTGGGACATAGCCGGTGATGATGAATATGATGCAGTCACCAGCTCACTCGGTTCCGGGCAGTTCGGTATCGGGATTCTGATGGATAATTCCGGTGATGATCGATATCACTCTTACCAAACATCACAGGGCTACGGATACGTATTAGGCATGGGATTGCTCGTTGATACCGATGGTGATGACAGATATATCTCTGACGATGAGGATATCCTGTTTCCCGGTGCACAGACAAAGGACCACAATGCATCCCTGTCACAGGGATTCGGTTTCGGAAGGCGTGCCGATGTCACCGAGGGACACTCCATGGCGGGTGGTGTGGGGTTCCTGATCGATGGCGGCGGGGGCGATGATTTCTATCTGTGCGGTGTATTCGGCCAGGGGGCGGCCTACTGGTATGGGGTCGGGCTCTTAGCGGATGACGGCGGTAACGACAGATACACCGGCGTCTGGTATGTCCAGGGTTCAGGCGCGCATTTCGCATTCGCAACACTTTTGGAAGAGGGTGGTAACGACCATTATATCGCCACCCACAACATGGCCCAGGGAGCGGGACACGATTTCACGGTCGGGATGCTGCTTGATATTTCAGGAAATGACATCTACGAACCACCCAACCTTTCCCTCGGCGGCGGGAATGATAACGGTATCGGCGTTCTGATAGACTGGTCGGGAGATGACAAGTATCTCCCCATCGAGAAAGCCGGAACGACTCTCGGACGTGCCGGTATATCCGGTGCTACTGGCGGCCTGCGTGATTATATGCTCTGCCTTGGTCTGTTCATGGATCTCGGTGGGGATGATGTGTACGGGCGCGATTTCGCATCCAATAATGACATTTGGACGCAATCCGGGTATAAAAAGGATTGGCAGAGGATTGTTGAAAAAGGGGTCGGGCTGGACGGCGAATACCCGGACTTCACATTTTGGGACCCGTTGATCAAGGACGAGTGATAAATGGGGTCGGACCTGATTTAAATACGAATTAACCAGGCCTGTCTCCATCCTTAATGGTGATATTCATAGGAGGCTTTGATGAATTCGCGAAATATATTTTTCGTTTCCTCATTACTATTCATACTGCTGATATCGCATCCGGGTTATACCGCGATCGACTGCTTATCGGACGGCAACAACAACGCCGACAGCGCATTATATGTCTATCCCCTTCAGGGCGTTATAGACTGCGTGGGGCCGAGCGATACTTTCGATTTCTACGAATTTGACACGGGATACGGTTCTTTTCTCGACGGAAGCATCATCGTCTATTGCGCGGAACCGGGTTTGGCGGTCACCCTTTATCAACGCGGTATTTCCGGCGATGTGAAGGTCGGTGAACGCGGCACCAAGGAAGGGATATACACCGTGGTATTTGACAGCTACGCGTTGTCACTCATGCCGGGAACATATCTCGTGCGCGTAACACACTACTCGGCCTTTCCGGGTGATCATCGGTATCATATCAACTTCGGACTTTTCACCGATGGCTACCCGCCTGACTATAACGACACATATGCACAGGCGGAGATGATATCGCTGGACAATCCGACCATGGGAACCGTCTGCAGCTATGATCCGGTGGATTGGTATAGGTTCGATATCACGTCGGATTATGACGGCTACGGGTTACTCCTTGAAAACAATGTGAACGACGCGAAATTCACTATATACGACGGCAACTCATCCACGCCGGTGAAGTTGTATGAATCGGCTGCGGTAAATGGCGCCGATGCAGTCTATGCATTCGAGATGAGCACAATCAGCGCCGGGACTTATTATGTCTCAGTTGAGAGCAGCCCAGTTGACCCGGTGGGACAGCCGTACGTGCTCGGGCTGGTGGGGTATGAAGGATATCTCGAAGCCGGATATGTGCACAACCCCGAATTGATCCACGTTTCGGGCGCTCCATCGGCTGCCGGATGGCAGGCGAAGTTCCCGTGGCAGCAGAACAAGCCGGTGAATCTCGGTCCCTGGGCGCGTATCGGCGGGACGCCCGCCAATAACGGCCTTACCGCTTATCGCGGCCCGATGTCGCCGGTGACCCGATGGGATGCGCAGCTTTCATCGGATGTTGATTTCAAAATCGATCCGATGAAATTGCTCGATGAGAGTTCGATAAATGTTGAAGAACTGATATCGGGGATTATTCCCCAATTTATACCGTCATTCCAGAAGATTCTATCCGAGCCGGTCATCGATGCCGGCAGCGGGGTCCTGATTGCCGCGGCCATTGAAGAATATGTCGAAGTGATACAGCAGGAATCGTTTTCGGGTATCAGCATGGCGGACGGCTCGGTGCTGTGGGAACTTCCCGGCAGGTCATCCCATGGGCAGTTGATCCTCGGACCGAACAGTGTCTTCCTGCTACCTGGCGGCGGCGCGGGGATTGCAGGGGTTGCGGGGGACACGGGCATATCGTGCTATTCAGCAGCCTTAGGCAACTTGCTGTGGTCGATCGACACCGGGATACCGATCCTTGATCTGAACATCATTAACAAGGACCTGTTCGTAGGCGGCGATGGTGACATGGTGCGCGGATATTCCTTCAGGGATGGCAAGATAAAATGGTCAACCATCGGGCCGGGAAAACCCGGACCACGTTCCCTCGCTGTTGACGACCAGGGAAATACATACGGGAATTTCAGCGGCTTTTTGTATAAGTACAGGGCCGACGGAGCATTTCTTTATAAGAAACAGGTTGCGGTTATCGATAAGGAAGTCCCTCTTTTCTCCAAAACTACACTCGGACCCGATGGAAAGGTTTTCATAAGCGATACACGCGGGACAGTGTATTGCTGCAGGAGCTCCGACGGAGGGGTGCTCTGGCAATACCCGAAAGAGAAAAGCGATTCACTCGGCATACTGGATATTGTGGAACTATTTGACATTGATACCGGCGGCCTCGGCGACCTCGATAAAATTGAGGGATATCTTCAGTACATTGAGAAGCCCGCGTTAGTTGTGGATTTAGCTGTGATGCGTAACGGCTATGTCGTAATCGCTTACAGGAAGAAGCTCTTTGTCCTTGATGCGAACGGCAGGGAGATTGCGAAACGTGGTCTCAACAGTCCCATCGGCGGCGGGTTGACGACCGATGATGCCGGTGCGATTTATGCAAGCCTTGCTGACGAGGAAGGTGTTTATTATCTTGAGGCGATGGACCATAAGTTGAACACCATCTGGACCGTTCCGGATACCGGCGCGAGTTCCCGTCCCGCAATTGCCCCCAGCGGCCTGATGTATATGGTGAATAACGAGAACCAGGTCGTGTGCGTGGGGTAGATTTTTTGTAGATATATGAAGCTCCCGGTGAAGTCTTCAGTAGGGGTTACCCGGAGGGTCACCCTCCGGGAATACGCGATGTAGAAAGAGGGTGACCCTCCGGGTCGCCCCTACGGTAATACGTGATATTTAAAGAGGGCGACCCGCCGGGTCGCCCCTACGGGGTTGAGACTGATGGTGGATAAATCTGATTTCAATCAACTGCACCAAGCTAAGCAACGAAAACCTATGCGCCTGAAGGATTACGATTACTCCCAGGCAGGTGGTTACTTCATCACAACGGTTACACAGGATAGGAAGCACCTGTTTGGTGAGATTGTACATGGTGTAATGGGATTGAATGAGTATGGTTGCGTTGTTATCGATGAGTGGCTGCGTACAACAGGTATCAGTGAGAGTATTGAATTGGATGAGTTTATAATCATGCCCAATCATTTCCATGGAATCGTTATATTGCATGACAAGACTGCTTCAGAAGAGGATGGTGTAGGGGTGACCCGAAGGGTTGACGGTAATGAGGAAGACCGGAGGGTGACCCTCCGGGTAACCCCTACGAAGAAAACACCATTGACTCTTGGGACCATTGTTGGGCAATTCAAGTCCCGTGTGACAAAGCGGATCCGGGCAATGGATGAAGACTCCGGAATTCAGGTGTGGCAGCGTTATTATTATGATCATATAATCCGCGACGACGATGGGTTTAACAGGATTCGGGAGTATATAGGGTACAATCCCTTGAGTTGGGAGCATGATAAAGAGAATCCCCATCGCAAAGGTGATGACGAATTCGATAGTTGGCTTGAATTGTTGAAAGGAAGACCGTAGGGGCGAGCCGGAGGCTCGCCCTCCGGTCATATATGAATAGAATGAGGGCGACCTGGCGGGTTGCCGGTAATGAGAAAGACCGGAGGGTTACCCTCCGGGTAACCCCTACAAGACAAGAAAGCAAGACAAGTAATCCATGCAAGACAAGTTCGTATAAGATAAATAACTGCAAGACGAGCGATTTATCCAGATGCATGTCTGGTGGAAAAGCGCCCTCGGACTGATTTGCTCTACAAAAAAAAGATCCCACCTTCGAAGAAGGTGGGAAAGAGTATGAAGAAAGAAAGACTTGCGCGCTGATTTATTTAAGCCCTGTACACGGCCTGCTCGGCCATGTTGAGCTTGTCGGCTACTTCATAGGCCACTTTGTAGACATCCCCGGCACCGAGTGTGATGACCAGGTCGTTCGGCTGAAGTTTATCTTCGAGGTATCCCGCGACCTGCTTTACATCGGGGATGTAAGTCACATTAGCCCTGGTTTTTTTCTTGATCGCCTTGATGATTATTTCGGCGTTGACATGGTCGATCGGTTCTTCACCCGCCGCGTAGATGTCTGTTACGATTATCTCATCGGTGCTGGCGAAAGCGCTTCCGAATTTCTTGCCGATTTCTTTAGTGCGTGAATAACGATGCGGCTGGAACACCGATACAAGTCGCCCGGTGTGGCTCTGACGGGCTGAGTCGAGCGTGGCGCGTACTTCCGACGGATGGTGGGCGTAATCGTCATAAATGCGTATGCCGTTCGAAAGTGCCGCGATAAGCTCGAATCGACGCTTGACGTTCTTGAATGTCTCAATACCCTTCTTGATAGTCGCGAACGATATTTCCAACTGCAGCCCGACCGCGATAGCGGCCAATGCATTCAGGATGTTGAACCTGCCGAGTGCGTTCAGGCATATACGCCCGAGTTCCTCGCCATAAAGAAGGACATCGAAGCAAGTTTGGAAATCGTTCTCTTCGATATTCACCGCTTTCAGATCGGCACCGTTCTTGATGCCATAGGTGAACAACGGACGTGATATCTTATGTTTCAGTGCGTTTATCGTGGGGCAGTCGGCCGAAACGATGCCGACGCCATTGGGATCGATCTTATCGAGGAAATGCACGAATGTGCGCTTGAGGTTCTCGTGGCTGCCGTAGTAATCGAGATGATCGTCTTCGATATTGGTCACAATGGCGATATGCGGATTCAACTCAATGAGGCTGCCATCGGATTCGTCGGCTTCGGCTACGAAGTAGTTCCCGTGACCGAGTTTCCAGTTGGCCTGGAACTTGTCGATAATTCCGCCGATTACACATGTCGGGTCAAGCCCGGCAAATTCGAGCATCGTGGCGATCATCGCCGATGTGCTGGTCTTGCCGTGCGTGCCGGCGATAGCAATTCCGACCTGGGAGTTCATCAGCATTCCGAGCATCCGGGCACGCTGGATAACTGGAATGCCCCTCTCATTTGCCTTGCTTATCTCGGGATTGGTATCATCTATGGCGCTGGAACGTACCACCAGGTCGGCCCCGTTGACATTCTCGGCCCGGTGCCCCTTGAAAACCTTGGCCCCGGCGGCGTTAAGCTTGGCGCACATTCCATTCGGATTGGAATCGGAGCCGGTTACCGTGAATCCGAGCTCGGTCAGAACCCTCGCGATACCGCTCATGCCGATTCCGCCGATTCCTACAAAGTGTATGTGACGAATAGCTGCCATGTTCTGACAATGACTAAGCAATCGGTGTTCCAAATCGCATTTAATCAATAATAAGCTTTACTTTGGGATTTTTTATGGACATGCTATGGGATGCCTTATTACAAGGGGTTACAGGAGCATGACGGGTGGGGGAATGGGTCCCTGTTTCTGATATAATTGCTGTTCAGGATGTGTAAAGAATTGCTTACCAGGAGGGTGTGTCAATATTGCCACGCTCTGATAATGGCAGATTTGACACACTTTGAGCGTCTTCGCTTTATGGCTTTTAATCAGGGTTATAGAAGATTGACCCTCTGTAACACTTGATAAATCAGGGGTTCTGTGGTATAATACATCTCAGTTGGCTGAAACGTTTGGTTTCGAAGGAGGCTAAACGTTATGTGTTTTCGGAGGAGAATAAAGAAACAACGTGGGCAGGGTCTTGTAGAATATGCGATGCTTTTGGGACTGATTGCGATTGCATGTGTAGCGGCGATTACTTTGTTCGGTGGCATGATAGATACTGTGTTCTATTCGGCGATCACCGATGCGATGGAAGGCCTCTAAATAATCCGGCCGGGATACCCGGCCGTGGTGTGTGCCGGGGTGGGGTTTTTTTAATTTTTGGGAGGTTTGCGGGCCCGTTTTTTGATGGCAATGGGTTAGGGGAAAAATT
>CBDVBS010000123.1:0-9355 GCA_965372275.1 uncultured bacterium
CGTTAGGCGGGGTGGAGTATGTTGATGTCGAGGCGAAAGGTATCGACATCGTCCTCGCAATTGATATTTCCAAGAGTATGCTCGCAAGGGATTTCTCTCCCAGCAGGCTTGAATATGTCAAAAGGCAGGCGAAGACATTCATACGTTCCGTCAAGGGCGACCGGTTTGCGATGGTGGCTTTCGCCGGGCAGGCTTATGTTCATATGCCGATGACCTCCGATCAGCAGACTGCGCTGACTTTCATCGACCGGTTGGAAATTAATCCTGAGATCAAACAGGGAACGGCAATCGGCGACGCTATAGAAACCGCGATAAACAGGTTCATCGGCGAGAAAGACAACGCGAAGGTGGTCATGCTTTTCACCGATGGCGAGAGCAACAAGGGCATCGATCCGTTGAAAGCCGCAAAGGACGCTTCGAAAATGGGCGTGATGATATACCCGATCGGCATCGGCAGCCCGGAAGGAACATACATCCCGGAATCCCACGACCTTCTCGGGCAGGTGAGATTCAAAACCGATCAGGGCGGACGTCGCGTATTGGCGGGACTTGACGAGAAGATGCTGATGGAAATTGCATCAACGACAAGCGGGATTTACTTCAATGCGGCCGACCCGAAACAGTGGATGGGAATATATTCCCAGCTTGATCGTTCCGCTCTCCAGACATACCAGGCACGCCGCCTCGACCGCAGCATCGAATTGGCGCCGCTGTTCCTTATTGCCGGACTGATCCTGCTGTTCATGGAATCCGGGCTGCATTACCTGACCCCTTTGAGTAAGCGTGGAAGGAGTGGACGATATGTCTTTGGGCGATAGGCTGATATTTCTGCCGGTATTCTTTTTCGTGATGTTCATCCTCACGGGCGCCGTCCCGCCATATTTCGATAGCTTCGAAGAGGGTGAAGAGGCATACGAGGAGGGACGTTATGAGGAGAGCGCCGAGCATTTCGATGATGCATTGACAGGTGGCGGTGATCCGGATGTGCTGCGGTATAACATCGGTAATGCGCACTACAAGTCAGGTGATTACTCTGAAGCTGAAGCGAGTTTCCGAAATGCTCTTGTGGAAGGCGATGGCGATGCCGCGGAATTCTACAATATCGGCAACGCGCTTGTGATGCAGGCAGAATCGAAAGCAGATACCGGTGACTTTGAGGGAGCGAAGGAATTGCTCCGAAGCGCGATAGAATCGTATGAAAAAGCCCTCGATATAGATTACACCGATGTTGATGCCATCCATAACAGCGAGTATGCAAAACGCATGATTGAAGAGCTCGACCAGATGCAGGAAGAGCAAGGTGAGGGCGATTCATCCGATGAGCAGGATGAATCCGATGATGGCGAGAGTGAGGCAGATTCCCAGGGCGAACAGGAACAGGAATCCGATGATTCCGAAGGGCAGGATGAGGGGCAATCTGAAGATGAAGATGAAGGTGAGGGTGAAGAATCCCAGGATTCCCAAGAGGGAGAAGATGAACAGCAGGATGAAGGGGAGCCTGATAACGAGCAGAGGGATGGCAGGCCTGATCCAGAAAGTGATGGTCTGGATATTTCCGAAGAAGAGATAGATGCACTGCTCGATTATTACGAACAGAAGGAACGGATGAACGAAAACTTCAAGCTGTGGGATATGATGCCGCAAAGCATATTCGGGGATTTCCCTGACTCACCGCTTCGTAATGAAGATGACTGGGTCGACTGGTAGTGCCCATTAAATCCAGGATATCCTCTGCATAACCCGCCATTACGATTCCATGTAACCCGGCTTTCTGACTTCATGTAACCCGGCATTCTGATGCCGGGAAATCTTCTTGTAGAGCGCAACTTTTTGGGTAGCGCGTATCTTTCGGGTAGCGCGTATCTATAGTGAGCGCCAGCGAACGATGATGCGCGCACCTGGCTACACACCGCTATCCTCGAAGACTCGTAGTAGCGGTGGCACACGGATAAGACACCGCTATCCTCGAAGACTCGTAGTAGCGGTGGCACACATGGCAAGACACGGGCAAGCAATCCAACTTGATGTGAATCCAAACATCATTCGGTGAGCTTGTCCGTGGCACCACGACGGAGTGATGGTTGCACACGCAGGGAAGAATATAGAAACCTATCACAAAAGTCCCGATGCAAACCTTATATATTTTATCCAGGCTTTATATCACTGTAATATTTCAGCGTTTATAAGGGGATAATAATGATATGTTTGGCGTGAGGGATTGAATGTTTTACGATAGTGTAATATACTATAAAAGTACCCGATGCCGGGGTTGAGATAAGGGTATGTGGAGAAATTGTATGCTGATTGAATCGGTCCGGGTTTTTGACATTGTCGTCCTGAGGCTGGATGGACAATTCATTGATGAGATTGAACTTGCGAGCAACATAGGGTTCTTCGAAAAAGAAAAGGCCCCAAAAGTGCTTATCAATTTCGAGAACGTCGGAAACATCAACTCATACTGCTTCCGAAGTTTGGCAAGGATACACCAGCTTCTCATCGCCAACGGGGGGGATATGCGCATATGTTCCCTCAAACCCGGGGTAAGGCAGATATTCGGAATCGCGAACCTCGATCGTGGATATCATATCTACACTTCCGAGGATGAAGGCATAATCGGTTTCTACAACAACCTGCCGACCCTGGATTCATTTACCACCGGGATTATTTACAGCAGTTAACCGGGGAAAATGGGGACAGTCACCTATTTTATGAAAATATATTTGAATATTGAAAAGTACATAGGGGACAAAATAGGTGACTGTCCCCATTTTCCCCTCACCGCATGGTGAGTTTCTTTTTAACTTAAATTTGAATGAATGGGTAGTGTAGGTCTTTGACCTACACTTGCCCTTACGCAAGACTGCAGGACGGAGACCTGCAGTACCCGGCTTGCTGCAAAAACAAACCCCCGCGATTACAACGGGGGAGCTTCCCTCCTTTTCAGGAGAACAACCATCAATCGTAAATGGAAGTATTATCCTTTCATTTTAACAACTTCACGCACAGCCTCGGCGATTTCCTTGGATGTCAGTCCCCAGCGCTCAAGCAGCTCTTCCGGAGGACCAGACTCGCCGAAACGGTCATTGACGCCGATAATCCTCATCGGTACGGGATGCGCCTGGCAGAGCACTTCCGCGCACGCCCCGCCGAGTCCGCCGATCACAGAATGCTCTTCGGCTGTCACGATGCACCCGGTTTTCTTCGCGCACTCGATGAGTTTATCAGTATCGAGCGGTTTGACGGTATGCATATTCACGACACCGACGGACAGTCCGTCCTTGTCGCGAAGTTCCTTCGCAGCGATAAGCGCAATGTGAATCATGATGCCGTTACAGATGATCGTGCAATCCTTGCCTTCAATAAATGTATTTGCTTTACCCAGCTCAAACGGGTCTTCCGGATCGGTTACAACAGGCACCTTCTCGCGCCCCATCCGCAGGAAGTATGGTCCGACAAGCGCATTACCGGCAAGAACCGCTTTCCGCGTCTCGTAGTAATCAGCCGGAACGACAACTGTCATGTTCGGAACCACCCTCGTGATGGCGATGTCCTCGATCGACTGATGGGTAGGGCCATCCTTGCCGACCGAGATACCGCCGTGACATGCGCCGAATTTGACGTTGAGATTGCCGTAGCAGACAGTGTTACGCAACTGGTCCCATGTGCGTCCGGCAACGAATACCGCATATGTGCTGATCCAGGGGATCTTCCCCTGGAGGCTGAGTCCGGCAGCGACGTTGGTCATATTCTGCTCGGCAATTCCCATTTCGAAGAAACGCTCCGGGATGGCATCACGGAAGTAGCTCGAAAGCGTGGATGCCGCAAGGTCGGCATCGAGCACCACGATCCGTTCATCCTTCATGCCCTCCTCGACGAGAGTTTCGCCATAGGCTTTTCTGGTTAATTCGAACTGTGGGTCTTCCCCGCGTTCTACGATATCCAAGATTGTTTTCATCCTGACATCCTTAAGTTTGTTGAGGACTAATAGATCGCATTCTTAATCCCAAGGGTACTTTGATTCTTCAATTTCTTTCAGTGCCTGCGCGGCTTCCTCATCATTCGGAGGCCTGCCGTGCCATCCCGCCTCGTCCTTCATGAAACTGACGCCCATGCCTTTGTGAGTCTCGAATATGATCGCCGTGGGCTTGCCCTTGAACTCACGCGCGGCCTTGATGGCGTCATATATCTCCTGGAAATCATGTCCGTTGGCTTTGATAACGTTCCAGTTGAATGCTCTCAGCTTGTCATCGAGAGGATAGATGGTCATTACCTTGTCTACATTTCCATCGATCTGCAGGTTGTTGTTATCGATAAGCGTGATGAGATGGTCCGTCTTGAAATGCCCGCCTGCCATGTAGGCTTCCCATATCTGGCCTTCCTGCATCTCGCCGTCACCGTTCATCACATAGAATGTCTCATCCGTACCGTTGAGCCTCGCTCCCATGGCCATACCGAGCCCGACCGACAATCCCTGGCCGAGTGAACCGGTGCTGACTTCAATTCCCGGGCACTTCAGCATATTCGGGTGCCCTTGCAGGCGGCTGCCTGTAAATCTGAATGTCAGAAGTTCATCGGGAGGGAAATAACCCATGCGCGCCAGTATTGCGTAGATGAGCGGTGCGCAATGTCCCTTGCTCATAATGAACCGGTCCCGGCCGGGAGCGGATTCGTTAGCCGGGTTGAAGCGCATGAAGTATGAATACAGCACACACATGATATCCGCCCCTGACAGGCTGCCTCCGGGATGTCCCGACATGGCGTTGTTCGTCTGGCGGATTATATCGGCTCGGACAAGCTTTGAGAGGGCTACCATCTCATCGATGTTGAGCGGTTCCAGCTCCAGATTTTTAAGCCCACCATTGGATTTGTCGTCAGTGACCACAATTTTCCTCGCTTGCAGATTTTTCAATAAAAATGTTACCCACGAATCACATCGCGGGTAACGGTTTTTCAATCAGTGATCGCGGTTCTGAAATCTTCGTGACTCGGACGCACCGGCTTCGGTTTCAGCTTCTTCAGAGCGGCCTCGACTCTATCCATGGCCTTGTTGATATTCTCCTCACTATTGGCATAGGAGAACCGGATGTATCCCTGGCCGTATTTACCGAACGATGTCCCGCCGAGACACGCGACATGCGCTTCCTCGATGAGGTAGTTCTCCATCTCCCGGCTCTTCAGGCCGAACGACGAGAAATTCGGGAAGACATAGAATGCTCCGCCCGGTACTAAGCAAGTTACACCCGGAATATCATTCAGCCGCTTAACGATCAGATCGCGGCGACCCTTAAATTTCTTGACGAACATCTCAGGATCATCCTGAGGTCCTTCTAATGCGACTTTCCCGGCAATCTGTATAAATGATGCCGTGCACGAGTTGCAGTTAGTGATAAGGCGTGAAATGATCTGCATGATATCGGTGTTGCATGCCCCGTACCCGAGCCTCCAACCGGTCATGGCGTAAGTTTTTGAATGACCCTCAATGAGGATGGTGCGGTTTTTCATGCCCGGCAGCGACGCGATTGACAGATGTTCTTTCCCATCATATAAAATACGGCTGTATACTTCGTCAGCCATTACCCAGAGATTGTCACGTATGGCGATATCCGCGATACGCTTGAGGTCCTCAAGCTCCAGGATACCGCCGGTGGGATTGTGCGGTGAATTGAGGATGATCATCTTAGTCCGGTCATTGACAATCGCGTTGAGGTCAGCGGGATCGAAGCGGAAACTCTTGGATTCTCGTAACGGCAGCCTGACGGGGACCGCTTTAAGATACCTGATCACCGATTCATAGATTGGATAACCCGGATCGGGGAAGATAACCTCATCCCCGGGGTTGATTGTCGCTAAGAGGCCGTAGAATATCAGCGGCTTGGCGCCGGGGGTTACGACGATCTCGTCTACCGTATAATCGGTTCCCCTGGTTCTGTTAAGGTAATCCGCGAATCCCTGGCGTACTTCCGGCAATCCCGGGCCGGGATTGTAATGAGTGTAACCGTCATCCAGGGCCTTCTTGGCCGCGTCGATGATATACTCCGGTGTCTTAAAATCGGGCTCGCCAATCTGGAGGTAGATCATATCAATGCCGCTGGCTTCCATCGCCTTGGCTTTGACCCCTACATCGAAGGCTGTTTCGGTACCGAGGGCATAGACCGCCTTGGCAATAGGAAGGCGGGCGGGGTCGCTCAGAATTGATTCAAATGTTCTGGTAGGCATTTTTGCAAAGTCCTCATAAATATATTCTATTTCATTCAGCAAGGAAATCCTGAATACCGGTATACTACGCCGTCCGGGGAAGTTGACATCATACATATCATGCCACCTTACCCGGTTCAGGATAAGCTGCTGAAGGTTGTGAATAATAACGCAAGTGGGGTGAGTATGCAAACATTAATTCTATGAAGGGTGCCGCACACTTTAGTGTGTGTGAATGACAGTGTTTAAGCATCTCTCCGCACACTGAAGTGTTCGGCACCCATGCGTTGTCAGGGTTTTGAGAACGGCTAATCAATATCCGGGGATTTCACTGTCTCGCCCTCCCATTCAAACTCATCCAGGTTGCGGTCGTTGGAAAAGAAATATACAGGCCCGTCGTTGCCCCAGCCGACGATCGCGAAATGCTCATCGTCAATCTTCCTATACCAGAAATCACCGGGGCTGAGTTCCCTGGAATTCCTGACCAGCTCTGATGTTATCGGGTTCAGGTAAGCGATGTTCACATCACCCTTTGCAAGTTCCTCGTATGTAGCGGGAAATTCGCCGAAACGCTGTTTGTAGCTTGCGAGTGCATCTTCAAACTGGAGACAGTAAACGCGAACCAACTGCTCCTCGCGAGGTGAGCCGTCCTCGAATATCCACTTGTGCAATTCCTTGTGCGTGTAGATCCATATTGTTTTGGTCATCCACCTGACCATCTTGGTGTCGTTATAATCTATGTAGTACGCCGAAATCTCCACCACGGGATCTTCTTCATTCAGCACCCAGCCTAAATCGCCGGGAGCTTTCTCGGATGTCTGCCGCACAACCTCACCGGTGTAGGGGTTATTCCAATCAAGCTGCAGGTGGCCGGTATCAACCATTTCCTGCATGGTCTCGGGTACCCGCTCGAATTCGAGCGTGTATGTGTAATAAGCCGCTTCGACAGCTCCGAAATTACGCGCGATGGTGTTGAATGTCTCATCAAATTGTTCGCGGTCGGTGTAGGTATATTTTGAACCCGCGAAGGCGGTGCAGCCAAGCAGGAGTACCGACATGATTATTAAGAAAACTATTTTCTTCATTGTTTTGCTCCTTCGTACGCCGCATTAGTATCCGGCAGGTACAAGCCATTTTTATTTAAGAGTACAAGTCTCATTAAATGGTTGACTTCTACCGGAATTAATGGCGGGTGGGGTATGCATCGTCACGAATTCGAGAGATGAAATCACGGCAGTAGATCTACCCCAATTTCAATAATTGTCTTTCGGCCCACTGTCTTCCCTGGTCATCGTCCTCTATTTCACCAAACTTTGTTATGAACACCGTGGCCTCTCTCTTGAATCCCATCTCAACATACAACTCAATAAGGCTTCTCAGAATGGGGATATCCTCGTTATCGATAATATGCGCGCGAAGGTAATAATTGATGGCGGCATCCGGGTTGCCGGCCTTCTTGTACGTCGCCGCCAATGAGGCTAATGAATCGACATCGGCGGGATACTCATACAACGCTTTATTAAATTGAGCCAGTGCACCCTCGAAATCCCCTTTAATAAAAGCGATTTCCCCCCGAACACGGAATACCATATGCGCTAAGGAGTCATCCTCCCCAAGCTCATCCAACGCCTCTTCCGCCTTGTCGAAATCACCGAGTGAAATATGCAGTTCGGCTTCGCGGCAGACCAATTCGGTGAATTCACCGCCATCCGCTTCATCAGGGGGATGCGCATGACCGCAAACGATAAACCCCTCGTAGTCCTCTTCATAATGGTCTAATGCTTTCGTGGTCCAATCCAGCGCTTCAGCGGTACGGTCCAGCTCTATCATAACCGTCCCCATCATCACCTCGAACGGTGGTGAGACATCCGGGGCATTCACGTGGGGTTCGAGAAGTTCAATCGCCTGGTCGGCATCGCCGTTATCGATGAGGTATCTGCAATAATCCAATATTTCCTGGTGTGAGAACTCATTTTCGTATTCAGTCACATATGCCAATGCCGGATCATCATCTTCAAGTTCCTCGGCATTCAACAGGTATTGCAGCGCGTATTGAAGCGCGTCATCCTCCTCGCCACGCTCCAATGCAATTTCAAAAAGCTGGAAATGCGCATCGGCATCATTAGGGTTGGTTGTCGAGACGATCTCCAATTCCGATTGGGCACGGTCACGCTGCCCCAATTCCCGAAGGGCAAGCGCGAGATTGTAATGCGCCTTCATATTGCCGGGGTCAAGATTCAGCGCGGTGAGGTAGGCGTCACGGGCATCGTCGGGATGCTCAAGTTCCGAACGAACATCGCCGTAAAGGCGATATGACCCGGAGTTCTGGATTGATTCATCGTAAAGCGGTTGAAGGATTTCCAGTGCTCCTTCCGGATTATCCGCATCTAAAAGCAGCTTGGCGATTGCATTTCTTATCGCCGCGCCGTCCTTGAGTTTCAACCCATCAAGCAGTGTCCCAAGCTGTGCGGCGGCATCTTCCGGTTTGTCCATCTTTTCAAGCAATTCGGATTTGAGCGTGATAATTAGCGGGTCATTAGGAGCAGTTTGCAGGACTTCTTCGATCAGCCCGGATGCATGTTCGAAATCGCCTGACTCCATTGCGATACGCGCAAGTAACGGTACTATTGCAATCTCTTCGGGGAATAATTCGATGAACTTCTCAAAATCCAGACGGGCATAGTGATAATTCAGGTTCTGGTATCCTAAGCTGCCCCTGAAAATAAGGGCATGCGGCGATTCCGGGAATGCCGCGACCGTCTCATCCGCCTTTGCCTCGGCGTTGTTCATCCTCTCGTGAAACGCAACAGACCTGTCGTCGAGCATCTGACGCGCCTCGTTGAGCATTGCCATCACTTCCGGCAATACAGCGGGAATATTCCTGAACTGAATGCCGCCCATATCGTCAGCCCGCGATCGCTCGATGTCATCGCGCGGACCTTTTTGTCCGAAAACCATACTTTAACCTCAATATTCCTGGAAGGTTATATCCCATCCCCCGCTCCCATCCTTGCTCGCATCGACCGTTACAAAATGCCCCTCCGCACCCATTCCATGATTCACGATAAATGTAGTGCCGAGTGAATCGGCGCCCTTGGCCTCATGGATATGCCCGCAGACCACCAGTTTAAGTTTCGAGTGATTCAGGATGAATTCCCTC